>JASEGV010000020.1 GCA_030017895.1 Bacteroidota bacterium
AAGGGTGAAACTTAAAAGATTATATCCGTCAATTCATGGCTAACACAACACTAGTCGGTTTATAAAATTTGCATATTTAACAGCGCTTTTTGTGGCAATTTTAATATTAGTTTATGAAGCATTTATCAATCCTGAAAAACGTTGGTATGCAATATTATTTGTGATATTTGGATTGTCGTTTTTTCTTAAAGAACTAAAGTCCATCAAAGCCCTTTACAAAAATAACAATTAAGCTGCAACACATACTTCGTCATTCGGTGTTCATTATTAGAACTACCCGATAAAAATATCAGATAGTTAATTCGATTCAGTTGGCTGGAGGTGTTTTAATTTTTCAATAACTATTTTGTAGAATTCTTTCCACTTGTTAATGTCCTTATTGTAATTATCGATAGTTAATTTAATTTGCCCTACGGTTACTTTATGCTTTTGGAAAATGCTATCGGAAACTTCATCATTACTTTTTAATAACAGTGAATCGATAGGTTCACGCATCCCTTCTGCTAATATCAAATCAATGTAGATGTCTGCGAATTTAGAACTGGGGATTTCTTTTTTCTCAGGGCTACTGCATCCTATTATTAAAAATAAAATAACGCAACCGGTAAATTGGAAGTTTTTCATTATCTTTACAAATTAAAATACATCTTATATTCGTACGGATGGGGCATAGTTGCTATCGATTTAATATCGTGCTGTTTTGTTTTTATCCATTGTTGAATCAAATCATCTGTAAAAACATCGCCTTGTTTTAAAAATTCATTGTCCTCTTTTAACGCATCTAAAGCTTCTTCTAAATTTTTTGGAAGGAACTTGACGTTGTGTTTATTGTCGTAAACATTTGTATCAATCGGACCTAATCCCTCTTTGATAGGATCAATTTTATTTTTTATTCCATCAAGACCAGCCATTAACATTGCACTCATTAACATATATGGATTTGCAGTTGCATCAGGTGGGCGGTATTCGAAACGAGCTTCATCCGGATTTTTTACATACGACGGAATTCGGATAGCAGCTGACCGGTTTGCTTTACCGAATGTTATGGCTACCGGCGCTTCAAATCCCGGCACTAAGCGTTTATAGGAATTTGTACTAGGATTTGTGAATGCACACAAAGCGGGTGCGTGCTTTAATAAACCCCCGATATACGATAGAGCCAATTCGTTTAAATTGCCGTACCTATCTTTTCCGTAAAAAATATTTTTACCTTTCTTTAGTAAATATTGATGCGCGTGTAGTCCGTTTCCAGCTTGCTGGAACATCGGTTTAGGCATAAACGTGATGAATATGTTATGCTTGCGTGCAAGATTAAACAATAAATATTTTGCTAAAACAATTTTATCGCTAATAGCTAACAAACTATCGAATTGAATTTCAATTTCTTGTTGTCCCCGTTCACCAACTTCGTGATGGTGGTATTTTACATCTATACCCATTTGTTTAAAAAGTAACGAAGCTTCATCCCGGAAATCGTCGTATATATCAAACGGATTTGCAGCATGGTAAGCATTAGCGAAAAATTCTTCTTGATGTTCAATTTTATAAAATGATAAAGCTGTTCGTGTATCGAACTCAACCTTCGAGAAAATATAAAATTCAAATTCAGGTCCCCATAATGAGCTATCAGCGATTCCGGTATCGGATAAATATTTTTCTGCTTTTTGAGCAATAAATCTTCCATCCTGATTGAAGCGTGTTTTATTAGAATCAGTAAGATGTATTTCAGTTAAGACGCTCAGAGTTGGAGCAGTCCTGAACGGGTCAACTACAGCAGATGCAAAATCGGGAATTAAAATCATATCGCTTTGTTCGACTTTCGAAAAACCGTAGCTCGATCCATCGAATCCTATTCCTTCTTCCAACAAATTTTCAAGAAGTCCTGCCTCATACGGAACGCTGATATGATGCAATTTTCCGATTAAATCAATAGTTTTTAAATCTATGAATTTAATATTGTTATCTTTTATAATTTTTTCAGTATTTTGAATTATGTTTTTTTCCATTTGCATTTGGATTTACTTTTAGTTGGTAATACCTGAATTGATGAGAACTTAGGCCAAACTGATGGAAAAATATAAGTAAATTGGGTTTGAAAAACAATTCGTTTACTTGACTTCTAATCAATTTGGATGTAAATTATGATGCAAATGGAATCATCGATATGAAGTTCTACAGAAAAATATGCGATAAACTTTATTGGCAGAAGCTTTCAGCTAAACAACCGTCGTATCATATTCGCTTGTTGCTAATTTTTATTTCTATCTTTGCATTGTTTGGTTATTCCGTTGTTCTCGATTCCGAGGGATATAAATTAGTCCGTCGTAAAAAGCAACTGCTAAATTATGATCGAAGAAATCTAATCTATCTTACCTTCGAACAAATTCAGAAAATGATTTCTTATTTAACCGTTTCAGCGGTTATTTCCTTACACCATTATTCGCCTTCTTCAGAAGATAATCATCTCTGCCCGGTTCTCCGTATTTAGTCCCGCGTACCACAGCATATTTTGGGCTGTGTATTATTTCTATAATAAATTTTATTAATTAAAAAGGCGGGATGAAAAATTCACAAACAAATATTAATTCGCTTCGTGGTATTGTTGAAACGACTCAACATTACAAACGTTTTGAAGAGTTACCTTTTTTAGCCGGCGAAAAACAAAGCACTACTATTTTACTCGGCGGTTTCACAGCACGCCACGATTATTTTGTGCGAGCTGGTATTGAAGGGCTGGGCTACAAAGTTCAAGACCTTCCAACCCCGAATATTGAAGCATATCACGTCGGTCGTGAGTATTGCAATAATGGAATGTGCAATCCCACTTATTTCACAGTCGGTAACCTCGTTAATTATCTGAAAAAGTTAGAAGCAAGCGGAATTGAAAAATCGGATATCGTAAAGAATTATGCTTTCTTGACCGCAGGTGCTTGCGGTCCGTGTAGGTTCGGTATGTATGAGAATGAATTTAGGTTAGCTTTGAGGAATTCAGGATTTGGAGGTTTTCGTGTTTTAGTGTTTCAGCAATTCGAAGGTTTCGATCAATCGAAACAAGGTAACGGTTTGCTTCTGAATGAGGAGTTTTTTCTCGGTATCCTTAACGGTCTCGTGCTCGCTGATATTATTAACGACCTCGGTAATAAAATTCGACCGTATGAAATTAATAAAGGTGAAACGGATAGAATTTTAGCCGATGCAACTGAAATAATTTATCAAACCATCAAAAAAAAACAATCGCAACTCGATGAATCTAAAATAATAAAAATATTTCAGAAATTTACCCGCTCAAAGTCGAAAAGTTTGTACGCTCTTCTGACCGACCAGATGTTAAGCGATGTATATCCTGATGCGTTACGTGTAATCAACGAAAAATTAAAAGCTGTAGTAGTGGATCCGCTTCGAGTAGTTCCAAAGATAAAAATTACAGGTGAGTTTTGGGCACAAACTACCGAAGGCGATGGGAATTTTAAGATGTTCAGATATTTAGGAAATGAAGGTGCAGAAATTATAAAAGAACCAATTACAAATTGGTTGTTGTATCTTCTATACGACGGAAATCAGTTGATTACAGATAGAAAAGAATTTGTGAGAACATATATTCGTCCGAAGCTTTTAATAAAGTTTGGAGAATTTATTTTAAAGAAAGAATATAATCGTTTCAGAAAATCGACGAGCAATTTGCCACAATCTTTGAGCAACCAATACCAACTGGAACAGCTTGCACATAAATATTACAACACTCGTGCAAAAGGGGGCGAAGGGCATTTAGAAGTATCGAAAAGTATTTATTATACTAAAAACCATCTAGCACATTTAGTTTTATCGCTTAAACCGTTCGGATGTTTACCGAGCACACAGAGTGATGGTGTCCATTCGGTAGTAACTTCGCATCATCCTGATATGTTGTTTTTACCGATTGAAACTTCAGCAGAAGGAGAAATAAACGCATACAGTCGTGTGCAGATGGGTCTGACCGAGGCGCGTCTCCGCTGTAAATTAGAGTACGAAAAATCTTTGGATGGAACCGGTTTGACTGAGGAAGAAGTGAGAAAGTTTATTTCAGAAAATCCGGAAATGCAAAATCCATTCTTTAAAATTCCGAAAGTTGAAGAAGTAGCTTCGAGAGCAGCTACGATTGTATATTTTGTTAAAAAACAGATAAAATAAATTTCTACAATTGAATGGCTGAGAGAATCAATACATATAAAGAATTACGTGTGTATCAAGAAGCATTCAAAGCAGCAATGGAGATTTTTGAAATTACAAAAATATTCCCCATTGAAGAAAGATATTCTCTGGTCGATCAAATACGAAAATCGTCTAGATCTGTGTGTGCTAACGGCGCTACAAAGCAGCATTCATTTCAAAGTTGTCGGATGCTGAAACTGAGGCTTGTGAAACCCAAATTTGGTTAGAATTTTCTTACAAGTGTGGGTACATAGATGAAAGTACTTTAAATAAATTATATGCTAAATATTTGTATTATAAACGATCCAGATAAATAGTTTATCAAATCAAAAACGAATAATCAAAAATAATGAATTTATTTATTCAAAAATATCGCCGTTTCTCCCTATCTCCACTTCACCGATTCGAAAAATCTGCGCTAAACATTTGGTGTAATTATGAGAATTGAAAACATATACGAAACAAAATCCAACAATAACTACACACTCGCTGTCGGACTTGATATCGGTTCTACCACAGTTAAAGGTGTCGTGGTTGATTTGCAAAAAGATAAAATAATCTGGAGCGACTACAGGCGGCATGAAACCCGTCTTTCCGAAAAAGTGCTTGATTTTTTACAGAGAATCGAGAACGAACTAAACTTAAAGCCGGGAGATTTCAGAATATTTGTTACAGGCAGCGGTGCCCACGATTTAGCTGAATTAATTGGCGGTAAGTTCGTGCAAGAAGTTAACGCACTATCATTTGCAGTCGAAAAATATCATCCTAAAGTAAAATCAGTAATCGAACTCGGTGGGCAAGACGCAAAAATCATTATCTTCAAAAAATCATACAACGGCAACAAAAAAATTGCATCGATGAACGATAAATGCGCCGGCGGAACTGGTTCGGTAATTGATAAAATTGCCGCTAAGTTAAATATTCCGACTACCGAATTAGGCAACTACCGGTATAAAGGTGTAAAAATTCACTCGGTTGCGGGTAAGTGTGGAGTGTTTGCCGAAACTGATATCAACTCGTTACAGAAGCAAGGAGTATCCACGCATGAATTGATGGCTTCGCTATTCGAATCTATTGTCCAGCAAAATCTAACTGTTCTTACTCGTGGAAACACTCTCTTACCTGAAGTTTTACTCTTAGGCGGACCGAATACTTTTTTACCCGGAATGGTCGAAGCTTGGCAAGCAAGTATCCCAGCAATTTGGAAAGAAAGAAATATTGAAATACCAAAAGATGTTGACCCGACCTCTCTGATAACAGTTCCGCAGAATGCAGAGTTATATGCGGCGATTGGAGCGGTTGAGTTTGGCAAAACTGAACCAGCAACTGTTGGAATATATCAAGGTTGCCAAAAGTTATACGAATTTGTTCACTCCGATCGCGAAAATATAAAAAGTAAATTAAGCAGTTCAGGATTGTGCCAGAGTGAAGATGAAGCGAGAATGTTTGCAGAAAAATATCGGATACCTGAATTTATCCCGCCACGTTATTACAAAAATGAAGTCGTGAATGTTTTTATCGGTGTAGATGGTGGCTCAACTTCAACAAAAGCTGTTCTTCTGGATACGAATAAAAACGTAATCGCTAAAGAGTATCGTTTATCAAAAGGCAATCCCATCGAAGATACAAAAGAAATTCTCCTCAATCTACAACATAAAATTGAATCGCAAGGCGCTCAGCTCAATGTGCTCGGTGTTGGAGTTACAGGTTATGCAAAAGATATTTTAAAAGATTGCATCGGAGCTGATGTGGCGCTTGTAGAAACTGTTGCCCACACGATTTCTGCTTTGCATTACTTTGAGGAAGTGGATGTAATTTGCGATGTTGGCGGACAGGATATAAAAATTATAATTCTAAAAGATAGACGAGTAATAGATTTCAAACTCAATACCCAGTGTTCGGCAGGCAACGGTTATTTTTTGCAAGCAACGGCAGAAAGTTTGGGATTTAATGTAGAAGATTATGCCGAAAATGCATTCAAAGCGCGTCGAGTTCCTGAATTCAGTTATGGTTGTGCGGTTTTTTTACAATCCGACTTAGTTGATTTTCAGCGACAGGGTTGGAAGCAGGAAGAAATTTTAGCGGGACTTGCTAAAGTATTACCTAAAAACATCTGGCTTTATATCGCTCAAATGCCGAATGTATCAAAGTTTGGCAGGCACTTCGTTTTACAGGGGGGAACTCAAAATAATTTAGCCGCAGTAAAAGCACAAATTGATTTTATCCAATCGCGTTATAGCGGTTTGAATGGTGAACCAACACTGCGAGTCCATCCACACACCGGTGAGAGTGGTGCAATCGGTGTTGCGCTTGAAGCATCGCGTTTATTTTCGGAAGGAATGAAAACACGGTTCATCGGTTTCGATGCAGTTGCTTCTATAAAATATCAAACTACACGCAGCGAAGAAACACGATGTCTTTATTGCAAAAATAAATGTCTCCGCACATTCATAGATATTTTCACAACAGCAACCAGTGATTCAGAGTTAAATGGCACTTTCAGTTATAAACAGGGAGCTGAAATGATGCGGTCGGGACGGGTGGAACAGATAGAACCTGATTTTGCAGAGGAAGTTTTGGGTATCCATAAAGAACGAATCATTATAGCAACCTGCGAAAAAGGTGCCGTTGATAATTTAGATGGAATGAAAGAAATTCAAAAGCAGATCGATAAAGCAAAAGCAGCTAATCCGAATATGCTTGATTATGCCGGATATAAAGTTTGGCAACCGGTGAAACCGGAAGCAATTGCCGACAAACCGCATAAGGTTGTTTTGACCAAAAAACAAAAGACAGTCAACCTCCTGAAATTGAAACGTCAAAAATTAGTAATCGGAATTCCGCGTCTCTTAAATTTATATACACTCAATCCGTTTTTTAGTGCATATTTCGAAAGTTTAGGAATATTACCTGGCAACATTGTTTATTCCGATTTCACTTCCGAGAAGCTTTATCGAGATGGTGCGAAACGAGGGAATATCGATCCGTGTTATCCGAGTAAACTTGCAATTCCGCACGTTCACAATTTGCTTTATGTTCAGCATAAGAAGAAGAAACTCGATTACATATTTTTCCCGAGCATCGATTCGATGCCGAGCAACATAATAAATTGTGTTGACCATCGCGGGTGTCCGACGGCAGTTGCAACTCCATTTACAGTAAAAGCCGCATTCACAAAAGAAAAAGATTTATTCGAAGAATTTGGTGTTAAATTTTTAAATCCGTTCTTGAATTTGCTGGAACCCGAATTTACAAAACAGCAATTATTCAATGAACTTGAAATGTATTTAGGTTTAACTAAAAGCGAAAATTCAAGAGCAGTAGAAATCGGGTACACGGCATTGCAAAATTTCCAGAAGGATTTGAAGCATAAAGGGAGAGAAATTTTGGAGATGCTCGAGTATGAAAATCGAATCGGAATTGTCGTGCTTGCAAGGCCATATCACAACGATCCGGGGATTAGCCACGGAATACTTGAAGAATTTCAAAAATTAGGTTACCCGATTCTTACACAGGATTCGCTTCCAACGGATGATGATATTTTAGAAAAGATTTTTTCCGATGATGATGCTCACCCGATGGATATAAATGATGTTTGGAAAAACTCGTATAGTGAAAATACAAATCACAAAATATGGGGGGCTAAATTTGTAGCACGGCATCCCAACTTAGTTGCACTCGAATTATCTAACTTCCGCTGCGGTCACGATGCGCCAATTTATTCTTTGATTCAAGAAATTGTTGAAGCGAGTCGAACGCCATATTTCTGTTTCAAAGATATTGATGAGAACAAGCCAAAAGGGTCAATTAAGATTCGTATTGAAACAATTGCATATTTCCTGAAGAGGTATTTGCAGACAATGCACAACGCGAATCCAGCCACTCCGCAAATTCAAACTCAAAATTTTGTTGAAGAATCAACTTGCGTATAGCTCTGTTTGTTATTATCGCCAACATTTTTTATAATTAAAGCAGATTATATAAACAATATTTTTTGAAAGGAGTTGAGGTTATGAATAAGAAATCACTTATTCTGTTCATGTTTATCTTCACAGGTTATGGTTTCTCCATTCCGATTCAAGATGAAAATGATAAAACTGGCGAGATAATATCTTTTCATTTCCCGCATGATGTGAATCGGATTTTTGCAACACCAACTGCCGATGTTTTGAAGTCGTTAGATTTAAATATTATTTTAGGAGGTGCATTTGGCTTTGAGGAAAGCTCAGCATTTCTTGGTAACGTTGCTTTGGGACTCGGAGGTAT
This sequence comes from Bacteroidota bacterium, assembly GCA_030017895.1. NCBI lineage: Bacteria > Pseudomonadati > Bacteroidota > Bacteroidota bacterium. Next base: position 8,455 of record JASEGV010000020.1, read on the forward strand.
TGCAGATATTGAAGTCAACACCGGTTCCTTGTTGGGTGCTCTTGCGAATGTTAATCAAAATATTCCCACAATAACCTTGAAGGGGAAAATTTACAAAGGCACCGGAAATTATCCGGCAATTGCTATCGGTTTGCGGTCATCAAACGATTGGGATAGAACTAAAATTTATGAATCTGGTATTCGAGCGTCCGAACCTGAATTGTATAACGAGGGATTACGTAATGTTGATTACGAAGCTCGCATAACAACAGCATTCATAGCATTCAGCAAAAACGCTAACGAAAATCTTTCACTGCACGTAGGGGGTGGTATAAGCGATTTGCGTTATCGGAATATTCGGTTAGGCTGGTCGCCACCGTACGAATATTTCAGTAAAGATGTAATTAATAAGAAACAACTGGGATATGTTTTCGGTGGATTTATTTATACGATCAACGAGAGGACTCAATTGATGTTCGAAGCCCAAACGATGCCTTATTTTAGTGTCAACACAAAAAATAAAACCATCGTTCCGAAACAAAGAGGTTTGATGGTGGCAGGAATCAGGAGTGCGGTCTCCAAAGTACTCCTTTTTGATACTGGAATTCGTTATCAGAGCAACTACAAAGGTATAGCAGATACACAAATCAGGCTGAGCTTAAGCTTCTTTATTTCTCTTCCATCATAATGAGCAACGAAAATACTTGGACAATAAAGAAACTATTGGATTGGTCGGCGAATTATTTAAACGAAAAAGGTTTCGATGATTCACGATTGAATGCAGAGTTACTGATTTGCCACATGCTTAATTATAAAAATCGAATTGATTTATATTTGCATCACGATAAACCATTGCGTGAGACAGAATTGAAATCATTCAAAGAATTATTTAAGCGGCGTTTAAATCGTGAACCCTTGCAGTACATAATTGGTGAAGCTCAGTTTATGGGACTGAAGTTTAAAGTCGATAAACGTGTTTTAATCCCTCGTCCCGAAACTGAAATGTTGGTCGAGGCAGTCATAGAGACTAGTCAGAATTATCCGAACGGCTTAGATATTCTTGATATCGGCGTCGGAAGCGGGAACATTGCAGTGAGTCTGGCAAAATTTATTTCTGCCGCAAACGTTACAGGTATTGATGCAAGCAGACCGGCTATCGAAATGGCAAGAACTAATGTTGATGCAAATGGAGTTTTCGATAGAATCGATTTAAAGCAGCTAAATATTTTCGACGATGTTTCCGGCCTTCCTAAATACGATATAATCGTTTCTAATCCACCTTACATTTCGAGAAATGAATTTTTAGGAATTCAAGAAGAAATACGTTTGTTTGAACCACACTCTGCAACCACTGACGACAGCGATGGGTTAACTTATCACAGGCGAATAGCAGATGTGGCGCGAAACATTTTCAAAGAAAACGGGTGGCTTTTTCTTGAAATTGCCTACAACCAAAGTGTAGAAGTAACCAAAATTTGTTCTGAGTTCGGTTATTATAAAATCGAAACAATAAAAGATTACAGCGATAACGATAGAGTGATTAAAGCGAGATGGAGTAAATAAAATGCGCGCGTTAATACAAAGAGTTAGCCAAGCGAGCGTTACTGTAAATGGTAAAGTTACAGGACAGATTGACAAAGGATTGCTTATATTATTAGGTGTATCCGGTAACGACGATGAGTCCGATGCAAATTATTTAGCCGAGAAATGTGCCAACTTAAGAATTTTCGAGGATACTCAGGAGAAAATGAATTTATCGGTTCAGGACATCAGTGGAAGTGCGCTCGTAGTTTCTCAGTTTACACTTTACGCCGACACACGACGGGGAAACCGCCCGAGTTTTACTAAAGCAGCTTCGGCAGAAAAAGGGCAGAGATTATACGAGTTATTTGTAGAACAACTGCGCGCATTACTCGGTGAGAATAAAGTAGCAACTGGAGTATTCCGCGCAATGATGGATGTAAATTTAATTAACGACGGTCCTGTAACTATAATGTTAGAATCAAAACCCAAGAACGGAAACTAAAATGAAAACTCCAAAAGTTCTGATGCTATTTTATGATGGGGTTGGAGTTGGCAAAAAGGATCAATCTCGAAATCCGTTTTATGCTTGCAAAATTCCGGCTTTAGAAAAATTATTGGATGGAAACATACCACACTTGCGGCTTAAAAATTTTTCTTCTGATTCTACTTTTTACTCACCAATCAATGCAACGCTTGGCATCGAAGGGTTGCCACAAAGTGGCACAGGGCAGACTACTTTGTTATGCGGAATGAATGCTTCTAAATTTGTGGGGAAACATTTCGGTCCTTATCCATATTCAACACTCCGAATTATATTAGAAGAAAAAAATATTTATAAATTTCTCCATCAAAAACGAAAATCTGTTTTTTATGTAAACGCTTATCCACCGCGTTACTTTGAATATGTTGCAGCACATCAAACCCGCCGCACTGCAACAACACTTGCCTGGGAAATGGCGGGCTTTAAGTTGAATGATTTCAAGCAGTTGCAAGCGGGCGAGGCACTTTCAGCCGATATCACAAGCCAGAAATGGAATGCGCTTGGCTTTCCCGCAGTTCCAATTCTCTCTCCAAAAGAAGCCGGTCATCGGTTGGTAAAATTTTTAGAGAAATATAATTTTGTGTTTTTTGAATATTTTTATACCGACCATGCCGGTCATAGTCAGTCTATGGAAAAAGCCAAAGAAGAGTTAGCAAAGATCGATGAATTATTATCCGGAGTAATTGAGGCGTTTGATAAAAAACAGATGACTATGATTATTACGAGCGACCACGGAAACTTCGAAGATTTATCGGTAAAAACACATACACGAAATCCAGTACCTTTAATAGTTTATGGCAAAGAAGCAGCACATTTTGCAGGAAAGCTGAAAAGCATTGCTCATGTAGCGCCGGCAATCGTGAGTTTGTATTAGAGAAAATAAGTGAATTTAGAATATCGAACATAGAATAATGAATTAATCCAACACCTCGTTATTCTAAATTCTTTGTTCATTATTCAATATTTGAATGAAGATATAAATAATGTTTTCCACAAAACCCGCAATCAAATTTGTCCTTCCTCTAATCGCCGGTATTCTTATCGGCTGGGAATTCTCTTTTTCAATTTGGTACCTGCTTGGATTTTTGGTCTTTCTTTTTACTCTTTCAGTTCTTATCTTTTATTATCACAAGGACAATTCATTAATTTATACATTTATCATAGTTAGTTTACTCTTCACACTTGGTGTTTTCAAAATTACTATAGATGGTAAATTCATTCCCGACAATCAAATATCTAAATTTGTTGCAACGTCCGGTATTCAATCAATTGAAGGCATCATAACCGACCCGCCTCAAAAGAAAACATATAATATTCAATTTGTCATTGAATCTGAAAAAATAAAATCAGAAAAAGATTCAATCGGTGTATTCGGTGGAGTATTGGTTTCAATTCCGCGTGAGAATATATCCGACCAATTTTCAGATTCGTTGGAATACGGTGTTCGGGTGACGCTATCCGGACAACTTGCATTAGCAGGAACGGCTCGCAATCCGGGTGAATTCGATTTGCGACGTTATCTGGAAGTTAACGATATCTACGCACGTATATATCTTGACGGGAGAGAAGATGTTGTAATTCAGCAAAAAACCGGAAACTGGTTTTTAAGTTACATCATTTATCCATTGCGAAAAAAAATCGCTCATAATTTTGATAGGTTCGTTGGTGGCGAAGAAGCAAAATTTTTAAAAGGCATTTTAGTCGGAGACAGAAGCGAAATCCCTTTTGAAACGAAAGAAGCTTTTATAAATTCAGGTGTAATGCACATTCTCGCTGTTTCAGGTTTACATGTCGGGATGATAATATTAATCGTGATATCATTATTGACTGCTTTTCGTATTCCGGAAAAACTAAAAATTATTACAACTTGTTTTATACTGATATCCTTCGTTTTCCTCACAGGACAATCTCCTTCTGTTGTTCGTGCAAGTGTAATGGGTGTAATTCTATTAAGTTCGCTCTTACTTGAACGCAAGATTGATATCTTTAACTCGCTTGCAGTTGCCGCTATTATCCTTCTATTTTTTGATGCCAAGCAGCTTTTTCATCCGGGATTTCAACTTTCGTTTGCAGCAGTAATTTCGATAGTATTACTCTATCCCAAAATTTCATCCGTCGATAAATTAATTCCACAAAATATTCGAAATGTAAGTTCTGTAAAATTTATCATCGGGCTTGCTGCCGTTTCCGTCTCAGCCGCAATAGGAACTCTTCCTTTTACTTCGTATTACTTTGGTAAAATTTCTATGATTGGATTAGTGGCTAACCTACTTGTAGTTCCTTTAACCGGAATTGTATTGGCTTTGGGTATTACAACAACTGTATTTTCGTTTGTATCAAGTTGGCTTGGATTAATTTTCGCTGAGACAACAAAATCGGTTGCGGGATTATTATTGCATTTGGTTGCTGTATTTGGGAATTGGAAGTATTCATTCATTTATTCAAATTTTACATTATTTTCGGGATTGCTATTTTATGGCAGCATTATTTTTCTTTTCACCATAAACCGGAAAGTATTTTTTAAGAGGTCAATATTCGTTCTACTAATCGTGTCGAATATTATTCTTTACTATTTCATTTTTTTCAAAGTTGAACCTAAACTTAAAACAACATTCATAGATGTTGGACAAGGGGATGCTATTTTTTTAGAATTTCCGAATGGTAAAAACATGCTTGTCGATGGCGGTGCGAGAACATTTTATCGGGATGCGGGGCAAAGGTTTATAACTCCATTTTTAAACAGGCAAGGTATTTCTCAAATTGATATTCTTGTAAATAGCCATCCCCATCACGATCATCTTGGTGGATTTCCATATTTGATGCGTAATTTTAAAATCGGTAAAATTATTGACGCGGGGTCTTTTGAAAAATCAGATATTTTTAAAGAATTCAAACATATCATAGATTCATCCAAAATAAATTATCAAATCATTAAAAGAGGTGAAATAATAAATGTTGCAGATAATTTCAGGATATACGTACTACATCCCTCTGAACAATATGATTCGACAGATATACACGACCTGAATAACCAATCTCTTGTGCTGAAAGTTGTTTATGGGAAAACGGAACTTATATTGACCGGTGACGCCGAGAGAGCAACAGAAATAAAATTAATAAATCAATATAAAGAGTTTTTAGAGGTCGATATTTTAAAATGCGGACACCACGGTAGTACTACAAGCAGTAGTCTCGAGTTCATAGAAACAATAAAGCCATCGCTGTCGGTTATTTCTGTTGGATATGCAAACAAGTTCAACCATCCCTCAAAAATTGTTTTAGAAAATTTAAAGCGAATGAATATTAAAATTTATCGCACTGATTTACAAGGAGCAATTGTTTTGGAATCAAACGGATTGACATGGAGAGAAGTTGAGTGGAGGTGAAGGGGTGGCGGTAAGTAGTGAAACAGTTGCAATTACCCCCAACCTCCTCACTTTGTTTCTCATTCAATTTATTTTTATTTTACTTACACTATGAAAAATATTATCAAACTTAAAAAAGGCGAAGACAAGCGAATCCTTTCGGGGCATCTCTGGGTCTTCAGTAACGAAATTCAAGAAATTTTTGCTGTGCCACAAGCCGGCGATATTGTAGAACTGCGCAATCATTCCGGCGAGTTCATCGGTAAAGGATTCTACAATCCAAATTCTCTGATTGTATTCAGGTTATTAACAACCGAAGATGAAGATATAGATTTTCAGTTTTATAAAACCCGAATCGAAAAATCATTAGCTCTTCGGAAAAAGCTTTTCAATAATGTTGAGAGTTTTCGCCTCGTGTATGGCGAGAGCGATTTTTTGCCGGGCTTGATAATCGATAAATACAACGACTGCTTTTCAATTCAAACTTTCTCTTACGGGATGGATAAACATATCACACTTATTTGCGATGTGTTGGAATCAATTTTCAAACCGGCAGGAATTATCCGACGCGATGAATCGCCGTTGAGATCGTTAGAAGGTTTACCGGAAATTAAAGAGGTAGTGCGAGGGGAAATTGGACCTACCATTGTCACAGAGAACGAAATTAAGTATCAGGTCGATTTATCCGAGGGGCAAAAAACTGGTTTCTTTTTAGACCAACGGGAAAACCGGTTTGCTATCAGAAGGTATGTTAAAAACGCGAAAGTATTAGATTGTTTCTGCAACGATGGGGGTTTTGCACTGAATGCCGGTTTTGCCGGTGCAGCAAATGTGCTCGGTATCGATATCTCTGAAACAGCGGTAAAGCGTGCACAACAAAATGCTGGGCTAAATCAACTTGCCGATATATGCAAATTTCAAAAGAGTGATGTTTTCGATTTTCTAAAAAGCACTGACGAAAAATACGATGTCGTTATTCTAGATCCACCCTCATTTACAAAAAGTAAAAAAAACATAACTACTGCCAAGCTTGGGTATAAGCAAATTAATTCAAACGCAATTCGGTTATTGAACAGCGGCGGGATACTGGCAAGTGCTTCCTGTTCTCATCATATCGATGAAGCACTCTTCATGGAAGTCATTATTAAGAGCGCTAAGGAAACCGGAAAAAAAATCCGTCTGTTAGAATGGCGAGGTGCATCACCCGACCATCCTGTTTTACCCGCGATGCCGGAAACAAAATACCTGAAGTTCGGAATATTTGAAGTGTTTTAAAAAAGTATTATATTTTTATAAAATATTACTGAAATGAAAAAATCGCATTATATAATTTTATTCTCATTTATCGCCGTAGCATTTAGTTTAGCACAACACAAGAAAACTGATACTATGATGCTAACACAGGGAAATTTATTATTCGGTAAACCTCAATCCTATTTAGTAAAAAATAGTTGGGGGATGGATTTAATTATTTCTACAAATGGTTTTGGTTTAGGTAATTTTTATGGTTATAATTTTTCTGACGAGTTCACAGGAAAAGTAAATTTATCGATCGCCGAATCAAAAGATGAAAGGGAAATGGAAGTTTATAATCCTTACACGGGGGCGCTGTTTACACCTAATAAAGTGAACAGATTTATAGTTTTTCCGCTTCTATTTGGAGTTGAATATCGACTTTTTAAAGATGAAATAGTTGATAATTTTCGTCCTTATGTTTCGGTGATGACAGGGCCGACCTTAATATTTTCAACTCCTTATGAGATTGAATTTTTTGAATCTTTGAAGTATGGAAAAGCGCATTACACTGTTGGTGGTTATGTCGGTTTCGGTGCTTTCTTCGGTTCAGAACAAAAAAACATATTAGGTGTAAATATTCGTTATTACTTTATACCCTACCAATCAGGTATCGAAAGTTTGCAATTTGTGAAGAAAAAAGATTTCGGCGGTTTTAGTATTTCATTGAGTTTTGGAACAGGATGGTGAACTAATGGTCGGTTTGCTATCCGCCTTCTCCGCCAGAGGCGGAATCGGCGGTCAAGTTAGCAATTAGTAATAGAGAGAATGTAGAGTTGGTCGAGTTACAAATTCCTTGGGAAATTATCCCATTATTTTTTTTGATGGCGTTTCTGTATTCGAGCGTCGGTCATGGTGGTGCATCGGGTTATCTGGCGCTGTTTGCACTTGCCGGTGTTGCCCGTTCCGAAATCGCCCCCGTTGTTTTAGTGTTGAATGTTTTAGTAGCCAGCAGCAGTTTTATAAATTATTACCGGGCAAAACATTTTTCGATTCAGCTTTTACTTCCTTTTATAATTAGCTCGATACCAGCGGCTTTTGTTGGCGGACTTTTAAAAGTTTCATCGCTTGCGTTTACAATTATATTAGGGTCAGTATTATTGTTAGCAGCAGGACGATTGTTGTTTGTAAAAAACCGGATTGAAACCCGTTGGCAGAAATATTCGGGCAAGGCATTTTACTGGGGAATTCCTATCGGTTTTGTAATCGGAATTCTTTCGGGTATTACAGGTGTCGGAGGCGGAATATTTTTAAGTCCGTTCCTACTGCTAACCGGTTGGGCGGATGCAAAAAAAACCGCTGCTGTATCGGCGGCATTTATAATTTTAAATTCGTTGAGCGCCTTAGCTGCAAAATCACTCAGCGCTCCTATTCATTTCGATATAGCATTGATTTTCGGTATTGTGGTATTAATAGCCGGGCAAATCGGCTCACGATTAGGTGCGTTTAAATTTCAACCCGATATCTTACAAAAATTATTAGGGGCTGTTTTACTAATTGCCGGTATAAAACTAATTAAGGAGTTATGGTCATGAAAAATATTTGGACAGAATCAGATATTCAATTCTTAAAAGAGAATTATCCAAAACAGGGTGCTACTTATGTATCACAAAATATTGGACGCTCTGTGCACGCCGTCAGAATGAAAGCTATGCAGCTTCAAATTAAATTCGCGAAACCGGATAGTTGGTCGGAAGAAGATTTATTGCTTCTAAAAAAATATTACCCCAAGCGTGGGTCTCCATATATCTCTACTCGAGTTAATCGCACGCAAGATAGTGTGCGGACTAAAGCAATCCGTCTCGGTTTAAGAAGGGAGGACTTTCGTAAATGGTCTGATTGGGAAAAACGTTATCTCACTCGCCACTATGGATCGAAATCAAATCTTTCTATAAGTCGAACTCTCGGTCGGTCAAAAGATGGAGTTCTCATTAAAGCTCAAAAGTTAGGTCTCACAAAACCGGCAGCTGCACGTTGGACGGAGGAAGAAACAGAACAATTAATCAAGATGTTTCAGGACCCCAAATTTTCGTTGAAGGAGATGGAAAAAATTCTGAAACGATCGGAGCGGAGTATTTGGAAGAAAGCTTTCAAGTTAAAAATAAAGAGACCTTGGCTAAATAAATGGACCGATGAGATGCACGCTTTTCTGAAAAAGAATTATAAAAAGATGGCGTACAAAAATATCGCACAAAAATTAGGTGTTACTGAAAGTTCAGTTCAACATTATGCAAACCGGCACGGATTCCATAAAGGAAACAAAAAATAAATATTCTTATGTCTCAAGAAAAAATATATGATGTAATGATGAAAGCCTCATCGCTTGCAGATGCCGGCGATTTTATGGGAGCGGTAGAAATGACAGAAGAATTATTAAAGGAGTGTCCGGATTTTGTTCCGGTCCTTTGTTTTATCGGAGATATGTATTTGCATCTCGGCTCGCCTGTTTTAGCAATCGACCCGCTTGAAAAAGGTGTAAATTATCAACCTGGTTTTTATCAAAGCCATTACCTGCTTGGCTGTGCATTAGGAAGAACGATGAACTTCCAACTTGCTCTCCACCATTTAAGAATTGCCGATAAATTGGAACCTAATCACACAGAAATTAACCGTAATCTTGGTTGGATACTTTGTATAGGTGGCAAATTATCCGAAGGCAGAAGATTGTTGAACAAAGCAATAAAGATTGACCCCACTAACAGTCTTGCCTACAATGATATGGCGGTAAGTTATTTATTAGGCAATCGCAAGTTTCCACAAAAAGCTAAGTTGTGGTTTGAAAAAGCGATAAAGCTCAACCCGCAGAACGAGTTTATAAGAAATACCTTTGAAGCGTTTATGAAAAGTTGATGTACTTGCCATGAAGTTATACAGAACTCTAATTGGTCTGACTTGTTGAAATGGATCATCTCCCAACACTTATATTTTATGAAGGCATGCTTCAACTAAGAGGAGAAGCAGATAAAGATTTAATATCTATATTCTTTAAAAAACATCCACTTAATTACTTCATCTCGCCTGCTTATAAATATTCTGAAGTTATAAAATATTGTGAAGAAAAGAGGATAGCTATTGAGAACAACGCAGCAAAATTTTATGAAGTTACAAATATCACTCACAGCGAATCGCTTGACCCGTTCGATTTTCAAATAAAAGCAATCGAAGCTTGGGAAAAAGCCGATAAGCGAGGTATGGTTGTCTTACCGACGGGTGCCGGCAAAAGTTTTATGACTCGTTTGTTGATAGCTCGTTTAGCTATCGAAGATGCAAAGTGTTCTGTTCTTGTGGTCGTACCGACAAGAGTACTAGTTTATCAATGGTATGAACAATTGCGGACTGCTTTTCAGCAGGACATAGGAATTATTGGTGATGATATCTTTAATCCTAAGCCCATCACGGTTACAACTTATAAAAGTGCCCAGATTTATATGGCAACTTTGGGCAATCGATGGAAGCTTGTTGTGTATGACGAGATTCATAAAAAATTATCGGAAGGAAAATCAGCTAATGCGGCAAGGTTCTGTATGTCGCCTTATCGACTTGCACTAACAGCAACTCCGGTAAGCAGTGCACTTGCTTTGCTAAGTGATTTAATCGGTCCGATTGTTTATGAAAAAGCAACTGATGACTTGATTGAAAATGAAATCTTATCTGTGTATCGAAGAATATCCGTTCATTTAAAGCCAGCGAAAAATGAAATTGAAACCTACTATGACATTCGTAAACCTATTGAGAAAGTTTGGTATCGTGCAAAAGCAGAACACAGAATTCAGGACAGCAGTTGGCTTGTTCGTGAACGCCTGTATTATCCCGATGACGTTGACCTTGCCCAAAGGTCTCTGTTGCGTGCTTATAGATATTGGCAATCAATACCGAGTCGTCTTGCAAGGTTGGAAGAAATTTTACAAAATCATCAAAACGACAGGATTTTAATTTTTACTGAAAGTCGTTACGCCGCTTACGAAATATCAAAACGTTTCTTAATACCAGCCATTACGGCTGATATAGAATCGGATGAGCGTTCGTTTTATCTTGACGCATTTACGAAAGGAAAATGCCGTGCCCTTGTTACTGCAAAAGCATTGGAAGAGGGTATCGACTTGCCTGAAGCAAATGTCGCGGTTATTATTGCCGGTAGAAAAAACAGTAAAGTGGAAACAATTAGTTATATACAGCGGCGTGGACGCGTGCTTCGCAAGAGAAAAAGTAAGGAAGCTTTAGTTTACGAAATATCTTTTGCACTTCCGATTAAAGTTACGAACAAACCTGCTGAGGTCAACCTTTTCTAATTTCAAAGTGAAACATAAAATACTTAAATGGACTTTAGATCCGAACGATAAACCACTGTGTAAAGACGTTGCTCAAATCTTTCAAGAGTTGCAAAATTTTGTCGGCAAACCCCTGCGTGAGGTAACCGAGGAGATTGAGGGAATAAATATTTCCGAAAAAAAAGAATCTATTCGGAAGTTGCGCCGTGAAATTGCTGAATATATAACAGAAAGTTTCGATGATGAGTTGCCGAATAACTTATCACCCGCCGATATTCGGAAATATATATTCACATCTGTATGGGATAAAGGACACGGTTTTATTACATCCGAGAGTGGGTTGTTTATGCCGACATCGGATGAAATATTCAGTACTGCGGGCAAATATTTCAACCTTGAAACTAAAGTTATTGAGAAATATTTCTTTGCCGATATTCCGGAAGAAAAATTACTAAAGATAAAACCGGAAGTAACTGCAACTGACCCGAGCAGCATAATCAGGGCGCTCAACAGTCGGCGATTGAAGTGGAAGTTAAGAAAATCCATCGGATTAAAATTAGCCATTCCGGTTTATACTGAGAAGAATTCACCGTACACGAGTATAATTTGGTCCCTCAAGAAATGCCATTTAATGTATGATACAGTCCAAAATGGTAATGATATTGTCTTTAATGTTACAGGTCCTTTCGGTTTGTTTATGCACACGACGATTTATGGAAATCGGTTAGCACAATTGATGGAGATGCTGGTTCAGGAAACCATGTGTTCTTGGAAAGTCCAGGTTGATATTCTCAACCGAAAGTTTGCGAAAACCATAAGTGAGAATATCGAAACGGTTATACTCGACAATTCGATGAGTGATTTATTCGCAAACAAAGTGGATATTACCGAGAAGTTTAAGTCTTCCGACGAAGAAGCATTTATGCGTTACATAACAAGATATAGTTCTGATCTGGATGTAAGTTACGAGGGGACGATTATACCGTTAAAGTCGGAAGAAGGGAAGCATATCGGTTTTTTCATACCCGATTTTGTATTAGTAAACCGGAACACTCAAGAACAAATATTAATTGAAATCGTAGGATACTGGCGTGAAGAATACTTGCAACGGAAAATTGAGAAGATAAAACTACTCAAGGATAGAAATTTAATTTTGATCGTAAACCGAAATCTTAGTTTGACTTCCTCCGACGGTGAAAATGTTTTATCGGAATTAGAATTTGTTAAAATATACTATTATTCGAGCAGGGCTGAATTAAAAAACATTGCGAGGAGTGTTGTTGCAGAGCTTGATGGTGGTAATAATTGATTTTGCCTTTTATATATAAAAGTCTATATTTATAGCTAAAAACCAATATTCTATCACGATGAAAACTTTATCCATAGTTCTTTTCGTAGTTTCCTGTGCAATTCTCTCCTGCGATCACGGATTAGCTCCCCCTCCCAAAGAAAAAATTGAACAGGGAATAACCGGCACAATTTATTACAAAGGCACATTCCCCGATTCATTAAAAGAACACCGGCTCTTTGCTGCCAAAATGGATCGGAAATTTCGTAGTATGAATGAAATTATGATGTTAATTTTATCCGGATCCGATTCAATTCAAATTTATCCTTCCATTCTTCAATCGCCGTTATCTCTTATAAAAGAAGATTCAATAAAATTTAGATTTGTACTCCCACCGGCATTATATAAATACATAGCAGTTGCACAAACAACAGGAGCTATATTTGATTCGAGCAAATGGAAAATTGTCGGTGTTTACTCATCCGACTCTATGCGGATAACTTCCGACGAAATATTTGTAGAACCCGGTAAGTTTTTGGAAAATGTAAATATATACGTTAATTACGACAGCTTACCGCCGCAACCATTTGGTATCACTGGGAGGGAACGGTGAACTTTATAAAAATTCGAATCCACCAGTGGCGGACGAAATATGAAATACGAAACAAATTCAAAATACAAATATCGCTTTTGATATTTACAGCATCACTTTCATTTGCACAACAATATGGAATTCTTAAAGGGACAGTTACAAATAAAGAAAACAACCAGCCGCTTCCATCAGCAAACGTTATGATAAAAGGGACACTCATCGGAACTATTACAGATTTCGATGGTAACTATTCGGTACAAAAAATTCGTACAGGAAAATACATACTTGTTGTATCGATGATTGGTTTTCGGAAAGAAAAAATCTCCGGCGTAGTTATCGAGGCAGGCAAGGAAAAAATATTGAACATTAGACTTGAACCGGCGGCAGTTCAAGTCGGACAGGTAGTTATCACAGCAGGAAAACGTGAACAAGGTTTTGCCGAAGTTCCGGCATCGGTTAGTGTGATTGACCCGCAAACTTTTCAACGTCGTAATGCAATTACAATTGACGACGCACTGCGGCAAGTAAGCGGGGTAAGCTTGATTGAATCGCAGGTGAGCATCCGGGGTTCAAGCGGTTACAGCAAAGGAGTCGGCAGCAGGACTTTGATGTTGGTGGATGGCATCCCGCTGCTAACCGGTGATACAGGTGAGTTGGTTTTTGAATCTGTACCGACTTTTAACGTTGATAGAATTGAAATTTTAAAAGGCGCTGCTTCGGCTCTCTATGGTTCGGGTGCAGTGGGTGGGGTCGTGAATGTGCTTACAAAAGAAATTCCCGACCTACCTCAAACGTATTTTAGACTTTATGGTGGATTTTATGATAAACCTTATCATCCCGAATGGGAATGGAGTTCAAAAAAACAATTCATTAATGGTTTTTATGTATCACACTCACAAAAGTTTGACGACCTTAAAACTTTGCTCGCTATCAGCCGGACTGAAGACGATGGTTATCGCCAAAACAGTCGGTGGCTGCGATGGAATTTGTATTCGAAAAATCAATATCAATTTACGCATTCAAAAAAATTAAAGCTATCGTTTAATTATATTGAACAGCGGCGTAACAATTTTCTTTACTGGAGAAATCTTGATAGCGCCTTGATTCCGCCTGCCGATCAATTAGGCGACAGAGTTATCTCGAAGCGTTTCTCGGCTTCATCGCTTTTTACAAACATTGTTACGGATAGGTTTACATATTCAATAAAAGGAGTTTGGTATCACACAGATTGGCGGAATGACGTCGAAGTTATGGGCGACCGTTCTATATCCAATTTTATGGATGCCGAAGTTCAGTTCAATTATCAAATGTTTGCAGACCATATTTTTACGTTAGGTGTGCAAGGGAATTACAATCGTGTTCGGTCGGATATTTTTGGAAATCGATCTGGATTCAATACTGCATTTTATCTGCAAGATGAATACAAAATGCAGGATGATTTGAGATTTACATTCGGCACTCGCATCGATTATTCTAAACTCGATTCACTCAAAAGTCAATTTCAAATCAATCCTAAATTAGGAGTCGCTTACTCACACGATCCGCTAACAAGTCTTAGATTTTCCGTCGGGCGGGCTTTTCGGACGCCTTCTGCTAGTGAAGCGTTTACTTCAACAACTGCAAGTGGGATTACAATTATTCCAAATCCCAGTCTAAAACCTGAAAAAAGTTGGAATTTTGAGGTCGGAATTAACCGGATTGTTTCTAAAAATATTAATGCAGATGCATCAATCTTCCAAACTGAATATGATAATTTGATAGAGGCTAAATTTGTTTCACCGTTCACCGGACAGTTTATAAATGTAACACGAGCACGGATACAAGGTTTAGAAGTATCCGCTACAACCTCGTTCTTCGAAAATTATTTTCTGATGAATTTATCTTACACTTATCTAAAACCAATGGATCGAGTGGAGAACGATATCTTGAGGTTCCGGTCGAAACATCTGTTCTATGTGAATTCAGTTTTGAGTTACTCGAATCTCGAGTTTGGAATTGATTTTCGTTACATAAGCCGGATCGAGAGGATCGATAAAGAATTTACATTGTATATCGTAGATGCAGAGAAGCGTGTTCCAACTTACGTCATCGATACACACATAAGCTCAATATTTAAGTTTGGCGAAGTTCCTTTGAGGTCTTCATTCCATATTAACAACTTGCTGCAGTACAATTATGTTGAGTTAATTGGGAATGTTGCGCCGATAAGAAATTTTGTTTTGAGATTAGAAACTTCATTATAGATTGATTCGTTCTATCGTTGGAACAATGAATCAATAGACCAATGGTTTAATCTCTCCTTTTGCCAATTCAGATTCGTTTTACTATATTATCACAAAGAACAAAATCCAAAATTTAAAATCTAAATTCTAAAATGTTCATAGATTCACACGCACATTTAAATTCCGCCGATTATAAAAATGATATCGCCGAGGTTGTAAAACGCGCTCAGGATGCCGGTGTTGAGTTTATAATAAATCCCGGAACTGACCTCGAATCGAGCAAAGCAGCAATCGAGTTAGCCGAAAAATATGAACTCATTTATGCAGCAGTCGGTTTTCATCCCCACGATGCAGCAAAAGCGAGTGATAAATTACTCGAAGATATCGAAAAATTAAGCCACCACCCAAAAGTTGTTGCCATCGGTGAAATTGGTTTAGATTACCACTACAATTACTCGCCTCAGGAAATTCAAAGAAAAGTTTTTACCAGGCAAATCGAGATAGCTCAGCGGCGCGACCTGCCAATCATCGTGCACATGAGAGAGGCAGAATCCGATACAATATCAATTGTAAAAGAAGAGGTTCGGAAAGCACCGAACTGGCGCAGCAGCATTCCTAATAACCGTTATCCGGCACCAAAAGGTGTGTTCCATTCATTTTCGGGCGATGCAAGTTTGGCTTGGAAAGTAATCAATCTTGGTTTTTATATATCGACACCCGGCACAATAACCTTTAAACCCAAGCACGGACAGAAATCTAAACTCACCGAAGTTGTCGAGAGAGTTTCCATCGAACATATTTTATTAGAGACTGACAGTCCGTATTTAACGCCTGTCCCTCATCGTGGTAAAAGGAATGAACCTGCCTACGTAAAATATGTAGCAGATAAAGTTGCAGAAATTCAAAAACTTTCAGTCGAGGATATTTGCCGTGCATCGAATTTAGGTGTTTATAAATTATTCGGCATCGGTAAATATCCTGAAGCGACAATCGCTTACAAAATTAAGAACTCACTTTATTTAAACATCACACTTCGGTGTGATGCAGATTGCTGGTTCTGCGACCGCCAGGGGGAAGCATTAGTGAAAGGACACAACCTTAAAATCAGAAAAGAACCAACATCGGCTGAAGTTATAGAATCTATTGGCGACCCGAAGAAATACGAAGAGGTTGTCTTCTGCGGTTTCGGCGAGCCGACTATTCGTCTTGACGTTGTGAAAGATGTTGGCAAGTGGGTAAAACAAAATGGCGGGAAAGTTCGCCTCAATACAGATGGACACGGTAACATTATCAACCATCGAAATATTGTTCCCGATCTTATCGGCGTCATCGATTCTGTATCGATTAGTTTAAATTCCACCGACCCCACACAGTATGGAGAGATGATGAGGATCGACGGTGAGAAATATTTCCCCGCGATGATAGATTTCGCTAAAGAAGCTGTTAACTTAATCGGCGATGTAACCATGACTATAGTTGACCTAACAGGTGGAGATGAAATGAATGCACGCTTATTTGTAGAGAATGAGATTGGTGCAAAATTTAAAAACCGTCCATATTTTTAAGAGGGAAAAATGAAAACATTATTTCTTTTATTCGTTCTGATTTCAGCAGTTTGTTTTACTCAAACTGAAGAGGAGAAGGAGCAAATCAGACGCAGTAAAATTGAACTTATTCTCAAGATGCAGGATTTGCGCACAGTCCACGACGGCAAGTTGGTTAGTTTTCTCTCTGATACCGACGATGTTGTGCGTGAAAAAGCTACATTTGCTTTCGGAAGTATTCAGGATACAACAGTTCTACATCTATTAATAAGAAATTTAAAAGATAAAAGTGGAGCAGTTCAAAGTGCCGCGGCTTTTGCAATCGGACAAACCGGAACTATACTCAGTTCGAAAGGGAAGATAGATTTAGAAACTCAATTGATATGGAAACAACTCGGGAATACTTTAGTCGATGAGCGGTTGATTGAAGAACTTGGGAAATTTGGGACTGAAGAAGCGCTGAATCAACTGATGATTCGTTATGGGACTTTGTACCCACGAGTTTTTGTAAACGGATTAACTATGTCGGTTGCGCGGTTTGCAATTCGTAATATATATAACTCCGATGCAATCAAGTATTTAACTTCATTCATCAATCCCGAATCGCCGGTAAACTGGCGAACAATGTATGCGCTAATGCGAATCAGTTCAATGTCTGAAAATCATCAGGAAATTCTGAATGAAATTCATAACATTGCCCCTATGTATAAAAGCGGCGACCCGATTGTACGAATGAATTTGGCAACTTTGTTAGGACGGTTGAAGGATGAAAAATATTGTCTTGATCCGCTTCAACGGATGGCAAATTATGATCGTGATTGGCGGGTGCGTGTTAATGCCATTCGGGCACTTGCAAATTTTTATTTGAAAAACAACGAGAACGCAGTAGAAACTTTTAAGCGGGCGTTTTATGACGAAAATATGCACATCGCTTTAACAGCATTATCAGCTTTTGCAAACACGAATTTAAAAGAGGAGAATGGTAATAAGACTGTTCAAGAAACTTTCCAATGGCTGAGAAGAATTGTCGAAAATCCGGATAACACATACCGTTGGCAATATCAGGGACAAGCTTCGATTACTTATGCAAAATTAGTAAAGGGAAAAGCGGTCGATGTTCTTCGTAAAAATTTTGATGCTTCACGACAGCTTTTACCTAAAATTGTAGAGGCATTGGCTCAAACTGGTTCGTTTGAAGTGGCTGATGATTTATTGAAATTTAGCGAGCACAAAGACCCATTAACCGCAGCTGCTGCATTAGAGGGGTTGCAACAGTTGTGTAAAAGACAGAATAATAAAAAAGAGTTGATTGAAAATTCATACAGCAAAATTATAAGCAGACTTGAGAGTCGTGAGATTGCTGTTGTTTCTACGGCAGCAACTATTTTACGTGATTCAATTTTTTTGAGAAAAGAATCGGTTGACCCGTTATTGAATGCTTTGAACCGTTTAAGAATTCCACAAGACACTGATGCGATACAGGAAATAATTACAACATTAGGATTGCTGAAGGACGAAAAAGCATTAAAAAGTTTACGCCGACTGTTGCAAGTTCCGGAACGAACAATTGCAAACGAGGCTGCCTTGGCGTTAAAATCCATTACGGGCAAAGATTATTCGAAGGATGTTCAATTACATATGCAGCCAATCTATGTTGATTATGATTATAAATATTTAGATTCAATCCGAAAATATCCAATCGTGAAAATTGAAACTATACGTGGCGATATAAGAATAGAACTTAATGCTGATGCGGCGCCCTTTACGGTGTTGAGTTTTGTTCGATTAGTTGAAAAAGGTTTTTTCCGCGGAACAGTTTTCCATCGCATCGTTGCAAACTTTGTAATTCAGGGGGGCGATCCTGAAGGAACGGGATGGGGAGGACCGGGGTATTCAATTCGTTCTGAATTTTCACCGATAACGTACGAAGTCGGTTCTGTAGGTATGGCGAGTTCAGGAAAAGATACTGAAGGGTCTCAATTTTTTATTACGCAATCGCCTCAACCTCATCTCGATGGAAGATATACGATATTCGGAAAAGTTATTTCGGGAATGGATATCGTGAATACAATTCAAAGCGATGATAGAGTTTTGGATTTGAAGAAGATTTGGTGATAATAACTATTAGGAATGCATTATGTCAGATGATATTGGAAACCGATTCGATCAGTGGGAAAACGAAACATTAAAGTCTGTTCTTAATAAATCTAAGGAAAGAAAAGAAATATTTTCTACTGACTCAAAGGTAGAAATAGAACGTATATACTTCAAAGAAGCGGATTATCTCAACGAACTCGGTTTTCCGGGAGAATACCCGTTCACACGCGGAGTTTATCCGAATATGTATCGCGGTAGGTTCTGGACTATGCGGCAGTATGCCGGCTTCGCAACGGCTGAAGAATCAAACAAACGCTATCGCTATTTACTTGACCACGGTACTACAGGATTATCTGTTGCATTTGACTTGCCTACACAAATCGGATACGATTCCGACCACCCGATTGCTGAAGGCGAGGTTGGCAAAGTCGGCGTTGCAATAGATTCGCTCGAAGATATGGAACGACTGTTCGAGGGGATTGAACTTCAGCGCGTTTCAACATCAATGACAATTAATGCCACTGCGGCGATTTTACTATGTATGTATGCTGCAATAGCAAAAAAACAGGGTGCCGATTTATCTAAAATTTCCGGAACAATTCAAAACGACATTCTGAAAGAATACATCGCACGCGGGACTTACATTTATCCACCACAACCTTCGATGCGATTGGTTACAGATACTTTCAGTTGGTGCAACAAAAATTTACCCAAGTGGAACACCATTTCAATCAGTGGCTATCATATCCGTGAGGCCGGATCGAATGCAGTGCAAGAGGTCGCTTTCACTTTAGCAAACGGCATCGCTTATGTTCAGGCGGCGGTGGATGCTGGGCTTGATGTCGATTTGTTTGGTTCGCAATTATCTTTCTTCTTTAATGCGCATAATAACTTGTTTGAAGAAGTAGCAAAGTTTCGTGCAGCAAGGCGTTTATGGGCAAAGATTATGCGTGAAAGGTTTGGAGCAAAAAATCCTGAGTCGATGAAACTTCGCTTTCACGCTCAAACAGCCGGTTCAACCTTAACAGCGCAGCAAATCGAAAATAATGTTGTCAGAGTAACGCTTCAGGCACTAGCCGCGGTGTTAGGCGGCTGCCAGTCGCTGCATACTAATAGCCGCGACGAAGCACTTGCGTTGCCAACTGAAGAATCGGTGCGGCTCGCCCTTCGCACACAACAAATTATCGCTTACGAAAGCGGATGTGCCGATACAATCGACCCTGTCGGCGGTTCGTTCTATATCGAGAATATCACGAATGAAATTGAGAAACTTGCAACAGACTATATCATAAAAATCGACGCAATGGGTGGTGCTGTAAAGGCAATCGAAAATAAATTTTATCAAAACGAAATCGCGAACAGTGCCTATAAATATCAAAAAGAAATTGAAAGTAAAAACAAAGTTATTGTTGGAGTGAATGAATTTGTTTCAAAAGAAACAATCAAACCAGATCTCTTAAAAATCGATCACAGCGTACGCGATAAACAACTTATGAAACTGAAAGAATTACGACAAAAAAGAAATAGTAAAACAGTCGACTTAGCGATAAAAAAACTTAAAGAAGTTGCTCTATCGAACGAAAATTTGTTACCACATCTACTTGATGCTGTTGAATGTTATGCAACCATCGGTGAAATATCGCAGACGCTTCGAGAAACGTGGGGCGAATATAAAGAACTTTAATATGAGGTATGATGCAACGGAATGAAACTGTTATAGTGCTCGATTTTGGGTCGCAGTACACTCAACTAATTGCACGCCGTGTGCGTGAAATCGGTGTCTATTCTGAAATTCATCCTTATAATATTTCTATCTCAAAAATCAAGGAAATCGCTCCGAAATGCATAATATTTTCAGGAGGGCCTTCTAATGTTTATCAAAAAAACGCTCCTATCCCTTCTGCCGATATTTACAAATTGAACATACCTATACTTGGTATTTGCTATGGCTTACAACTTATCGCGCATCAACTTGGAGGCGAGGTTGACCGATCTGCCAAACGGGAATATGGTAAAGCTCTATTGTTTATTGACGATACCAACGACTTGTTTTTTAATTTTGGAAACCAAACTAATGTGTGGATGAGTCATGGTGATGCATTAACAAAACTTCCGTCGGGTTTCGAAAAGATTGCTCATACAAACAACTCACCTATTTGTGCAATCCGGAACGAAAGCCGGGAAATATATGGTGTTCAATTTCATCCCGAAGTAATACACACAGACAAAGGGATAGATATACTAAGAAATTTCGTTCTCCGAATATGTGGGTGCAAATCAGATTGGAGTACTGAGTCTTTTATAAAACAAAAAACCGTGGAGATTCGCAATGTAGTAGGAAGTGGCAAAGTCATTTGTGCATTAAGCGGCGGTGTCGATTCGTCGGTGCTTGCTGTTATGATGCATAAAGCAATCGGGAATACTTTATTTTGTTTTCATATTGATAACGGACTAATGCGGAAAAATGAAAGCGAAGAAGTCGTTAGAAGATTCAAAGATGAATACAAAATAAATTTAGATTATATCAATGCTTCAAAAATATTTCTTGAGAGATTAGAAGGGGTTGAGGATCCTGAATTGAAGAGAAAAATTATTGGACACACTTTCATCGAAATATTTGAAGAAGAGGCAAGGAAGCTTGGCGATGTCGATTTCTTGGCTCAAGGCACCTTGTATCCTGACGTTATCGAATCCCAATCGTTCAATGGTCCTTCAACAATTATCAAAACACACCACAATGTAGGCGGGCTTCCTGAAAAAATGAAGCTCAAGTTGATTGAGCCGCTGCGCGAATTATTCAAAGATGAAGTGCGTGCGGTCGGAAGAGAACTCGGCTTGCCTCACGATTTAATTTATCGCCACCCTTTTCCGGGTCCTGGCTTGGCAGTCCGAATTATCGGTGAAATTACAAAGGATAAATTAGAAATATTGCGGCTGGCAGATTATATTTTTATAGAAGAATTGAAGAATGCACAACTTTACGAATTAATATGGCAAGCATTTGCAGTTTTATTACCTGTTCAAACAGTCGGAGTAATGGGCGACGAACGAACATATGAAAATGTAATAGCTTTGCGCGCTGTTACAAGTGTTGATGGGATGACTGCTGATTGGTTTAGAATGCCAGCCGATATTTTAGAAAATATTTCGAATCGGATTATTAATGAGGTAGCGGGTGTGAACCGGGTTGTCTATGATATAAGCTCTAAACCACCCGCAACGATTGAGTGGGAATAGTAAAGTAAACTGGAAAGGAGAGTATTTGTGAAATTATTAATTGGGAAAAAAATGATAGAACGAAAAATATTATTTATTCGGTCTCAAAAAGTGATACTTGATTTTCAACTGGCGAACCTTTATCGTGTTTCAACTAAGAGATTGAAGGAGCAGGTTCGGCGCAATTATAAAAGATTTCCATCTGACTTTATGTTTGAATTAACTACGGAGGAGTACGAAGATTTGAGGTCGCAATTTGCGACCTCAAACATAGGGAGAGGAGGTAGGCGTTACTTACCGTACGCATTTACAGAACAGGGTATTGCGATGTTATCATCTGTTCTGAAGAGTGAGAATGCAATAAGCGTAAATATTGAAATAATGCGTGCCTTCGTCAAATTGCGAAATATCTTGGCGTCCGATAAAGAGCTTGCAAGAAAAATATTTGAGATGGAACAAAAATATGATGCTCAGTTCAAGGTGGTCTTTGATACACTACGACAACTGATGCAACCGCCACAAATGCCAAAACGGGATATTGGTTTTAGGGTTGGAGAACCCAAAGTGGTTTACAAAATTAAAAAGAAAAAATCTAAAAGATGAAAAAATATTTCCATTTTATAAAAATAGAACACACACTTTTCTCGCTTCCTCTTATTTACGCCGGAGTATTTTTAGCAGCCGAAACAATACCGCAGGTTCAGTTGCTAGTACTCGTACTTGTTGCAGCTACGGGTGCGCGTACAATCGCCATGACTCTAAACCGGATCATAGATGCCGAGATTGACAGAAGAAATTTACGAACAAATAATCGAGAGATACCTGCAGGCAGAATGTCATTAAGCGAAGCCGCAGGAGTTTTGTTTGTTGGAGCGGTGTTGTATTTTGGTGCTGCTTATTTCATTTCGTGGTTCTGTTTTATTCTCTCACCAATTCCACTTATCATCTTCGTCGTTTATCCTTACTCAAAACGGTTCACGGCTCTCGCTCACTTTGGAGTCGGTTTGGGATTGTCGATGGCGCCGCTTGGCGGTTGGTTTGCGGTTAAAGGAAGTTTAGAAAATATATTCCCTGGTGCGTTGATCTCCTTATTCACACTTTTGTGGGCAACAGGGTTTGATGTAATTTATTCAACTCTCGACGAGAAATTCGATAAAGAAGCCGGATTGTTTTCTTTTCCGTCAAGATTTGGTTCTAAGAAAGCATTAATTATCTCGTCTGCCCTTCATATATTGGCTTTCGGAACTTTGATTTTACTTTTTCTGGTATCAATAAATAATCTTTGGGCTTTGCCATTTCTTTTGTTATCAGGAATCTTGCTATATCTTGAACAGAAAAAATCCTCAGATGTCGAATTAGCATTTTTCAAGATCAATGCGGTAATTGGTTTTGTTGTTCTCGCTATGGTTTTAATGAAAGGTATTTCTTTATGAAAATAGCTGTCGGAATAACCGGTTCATCCGGTGCTGTCTTTGCTTATGAATTTTTAAAACAATGCGATGCTAATAAATATTTAGTCATAAGCAAGTGGGGAAAAATTTTGCTGAAGGATGAACTTGGAATCAACGAGAAAAAATTAAAGCCATATTTTACAAAACAATTCTCCGACGATGATCTATCGGCACCTTTGTCGTCAGGAACGAATAAAATTGATGCGGTTGTTATACTTCCATGTTCTACATCCACACTCGGGAGAATAGCTTCAGGTATTGGCGACTCATTAATTACTCGAATGTCGCAGGTTGCTTTAAAAGAAAGACATAAATTGATATTATGCATTCGCGAAACACCTCTATCCACAATCACATTGGACCAGTGCACACGCCTCTCGCAATCGGGCGCAATCATCATGCCGATATCTCCGCCAATGTATTTCAAACCCAAAACAGTCGATGAATACATCACTGCGTTCGTTGAAAAACTTCTTTCAGTAATCGGGGTTCGTGAATCAAAAGGTTGGCGGTCTGAGGAGTTAGAATGAAGCACAGCTTCCCGGCACTCGGCGAATTTCTAAAATATCTGGAATCTATCGGGGAACTTCATCGGATAAAGACTGAAATTGATCCTGAGTTAGAATCAACTGAAATCGCTATCCGCGCGCTCAAACAAAACAAGCCTGCCTTATTGTTCGAGAATCCGAAAGGTTCCAAATATCCGCTGGCGATGAATATACTTGCAAATGAAAGAAGAATTGAACTTGCCCTCGGGATCCATCCCGAAGAACTTGGGGAGAAACTAATTTCTTTTTTAGAACAAGCGATTCCTCCGAAAATCGATTTCTTACTTAATCAGAAATCAATTTTGAAAAGATTATTTTCTTCACGTCCGAAGTTGTCATCAAGTGGAATGGCACAGGAAATTGTTGGTGAGCCCAAACTTACGCAACTTCCAATTCAAAAATGCTGGCCCGATGACGGTGGGCGTTTTATCACTCTCGGTCAGGTATTCACTTATGATCCACTAACGAAGAAGCGAAATGTGGGTATTTATCGTATGCAAATGTTCGACGATTCATCTACAGGAATGCACTGGCAGATACAAAAGGGCGGGGGATTTCATTATTATCAAGCTCAAAAACTTAAGAAAGAATTTGAAGTTGCTGTTGCACTCGGAACTGACCCTGCAATGTTGTTAGCAAGCGTCGCAGCACTTCCCGAAGGAATCGATGAAGTTATGTTTGCAGGTTTCTTACATGGCGCAAGAATGAAAATGACTCGTGGTAAAAGTATTTCGATAGATGTTCCGGCAAATGCTGAATTTATTTTGGAAGGTAAAGTTTCTCTCACAGAATCAAAATTAGAAGGACCGTTTGGTGATCACTTCGGACATTATTCTGCCGCATCCGAGTTTCCTCTCTTCCGTTTGAATACAATTACACACCGTAAAAATCCAATTTATCCGGGAACAGTTGTTGGTAAGCCACCAATGGAAGATAAATTTCTTGGCGATGCCACTCAACAAATTCTCGGTCCACTCATTCGATTGATGCACCCCGAAATAAAAAATATTTGGGCTTACTATGAAGCAGGTTTCCATAACCTGCTCGTTGTAGAGATTGAAGAACGTTATGAAAAGGAAGCTGCTAAGACGGCAATGTCTTTGATGGGTGAAGGACAACTCTCGCTGGCCAAGTGCATCGTAACAGTTTCAGCCGGTGTTTATCCGAAAGATTGGAATGCTGTGTTGAGGGAGATTCGAGAAAATTTTGACCCACATTTCGATTTCATTATGATACCTAAAGTCCCGCTTGATACACTCGACTTCACAAGTTACAAGATGAATTTAGGTAGTAAAATGGTGATAGATGCGTGTAAGAAGCGAAGAGCCGAGAGCGGTGAGCAGAGAGATTTTAATCTCAAAGATTTACGTTCATTGCTCATAGCGCAAGATCGTCGAATATTAGACATCAATTTGATTGAGAACACTCTACTAATAATAAAAGTCGATTCCAAAATCCAGTCATCCATTACTCCAGTTATCCATCAATCCACTGGAAGCGGTGAACATCACTCTATTGGTAAAGATGTACTCCAAAAATTATTATCGCTTTCAGAACTTTCAGTCATAAAATTTATTGCGGTTGTTAGCGAGGATGTTGATATCCATGATAAAGAAAACTACATCTGGGGAATTTTTACTCGTTTTGATTGTGAGCGCGACGTTAGTTTTACCGAACAAAAACTTATCGGAATTTCTCCTGTATATTCCGGTGTTATGGGTATTGATGCTACATGGAAACCGGGTTACCAACAACCCCTTTTAATGGATAAAAGAATTGTGAAGTTGGTTGATGAGAAGTGGGGAAAAATTTGGGAAAAGGATTGATGCTTGCCCGTCAGCAGGCGGGGATTATTGAAGTATTGGATTGTTGGAGAAAGTGATTTGGAAGTTTCGTGTTTTTTGAACAAATTTAGTTACGAATGGAAAAAAATAATCACATAACGATGAAAGAAATCCGTGCAATCGCTAAGCGGATTGCCGAGAAGTTTAATGTTGAGAAAATTATTCTCTTTGGGTCTTACGCCTATGGAAAACCGAAGGCGGGAAGTGACGTTGATCTTCTTATTGTAATGAACACCGATAAACGACATTATGAATTACGCTACCAAATATATTCTATACTTGAAGATTTTAAATCCCCAGTCGATGTTGTTATCAAAAAACCAGAGGATGTAAGAGCAGCATCTCGTAGCAGAGATTGGTTTTTACAAGATATCGTCAATAAGGGACGTGTTATCTATGGGTAACGGTTTGAGGCTTACCATAGAAGCGAAACAATGGATAGATAAAGCCGAAGCAGATTTCGTAGCTGCGAATCGATTAATTAAACATAGAAGAAAACCAAATTATGACCTCGTGTGCTTCTGCTCTCACCAATGCACTGAAAAGTATTTAAAGGGATTTCTCACAGCTGCAAATAAAAGATTCGAATATAAACATCAATTAGAAAAACTAATTCTGCCTATTTGCATAGAAGTCAATTCATCCTTCGAATTCATTCGAGAGTTATTGCGTAGACTTGATGCATATAGTGTTGATTTTCGATACCCTGGCCACAGTGCTGACCGGAAAGAGGCACTACTTGCAATAAAAACTGCACGCACTGTGAGGGAATTTGTTAGGGAGAAGCTTCCCCTCGAGAAATCAAAATGAAAAGAGCGGCGGTAAATAACTTACATGTATTATGAAATGCAATAATCACATAACGATGAAAGAAATCCGCTCCATTGCGAAGCGCATTGCTGAAAAGTTTGATGTGCAAAAGATTATTCTCTTTGGCTCGTACGCAAAAGGAAAAGCTGATGAAAATAGCGATGTGGATTTGCTTGTCGTGATGGACACTAAGAAGCGCCCAATCCAGCAGCGATATGAGATTTATAAATCGCTCACGCCGATTCATTTCGCTTTAGATATTATTGTGCGAACCGAAGATGATTTGAAGCAACGCATTCCTAAAGGCGATTGGTTCCTAAAAGAAGCGTACGAAAATGGAAAGGTCCTTTATGCGCGGTGATCCGTGGAAAGAATGGATACGAAAAGCTGAAGGTGATTATCGAATGGCGATACTGGCAATGAGCGCAAACAATCCAGGACTCTATGACGGAGTTTGCTATCATGCTCAGCAGTGTGTAGAGAAGTACTTGAAGGCTTTCTGCGTATATCATGGGAAGAACTATAAACGGACTCATTCATTGATTCCCTTGTTGGAAGATTGCCTCGAAATCGACCCAACATTTGAGTTCATTAGAACACCGTGTGATGACATTACAGGAATCGATCAGTTCCGATACCCATCTGATTTTGCAAACAAGGATGATGCAATGCTCGCTTTAAAAAGTGCAAAAATCATTCGAAAGTTTATCCGTGAAAAACTTGGTTTGGCAAAACGATGGGTGGAGAAGCGGAGATGAGAAAGAAAAATTTAAAACTTAACAAATGACAGATCGTCAAAATTACAAACAGATCATAGAATCAATATTTGGTGTCCACACTGAATCCTTCAATCCTGGAAGTAGTTTAACCAATAATGTCATTGGTGCCCTCAATAATGGGGACTATAAAAAGTTTTCTAACGCCTTTACTGAACGTCTCAAGCGGCTGAATCAAATTTACTCTGCTCAAGATAAAGATAGAAAAAATCTCTTGGTACAAGTAAATGCAATAGCGACAAATACCTGGGAAGGCGCTTATTCAGAACTTGTGGCGTTTGACTTCTTAAACAGAGACAAAAAGTATACGCCAGACCCAATTTCCCTCAACAAGGACATTGATCCGAATCGAACATTTGCTGTGGAGCTTGGTCAAACGGGCTCGGCGAACTTAGACGGATGGTTCTCAGAATATGATGTTTATTTCGATGTGAAATCACTTAAAGATAATGTGAGGGAAATGCTGCTTGGCATTTGTAACGAAATACGGAAGCAATTAAAGCGAGATGATATTGCGATAATACCAGATTACCCTCTTACGTTGTCTTATAGAAATATTCAGGATAAAAGAGACTTACTACTAAAGGAATTTGAAACAAAGATCGATCAGGTTAAAAAGACCCCTTTCATTCAAAGCCAAGTGATTAATAATCTGAAATACCGGATCGTATGGGGGAAAGGAATTGCCGTAACCATGCAAGTCCACAATATGCACCAACTTGCAGAACAATATCATCGCATTGTATTCCTTCATGCTAAAAAGTTTGTGAAGGGTAGGCCATTCTTCTTAGTATTTGTCGTATTCCCATGGTTTAATGGTATCATTACCGATTTCCTTGATAGCAATAAGAAGTTTTATAGAGCTTTCGCACGTAGGGTATTTTGTCAATACATTAGCACAAAAACATTGTTTAAAGAACTATGCCCCAACTTTTCTGGTAATCAGACAATTTTCGACTTGACTAAGAAACTATCTGGTCTAATATTCTTGGAAGACAAGTGTATTGAAGAACGAGAGAACGAAAGTGAAAATGTGAGTTCTTTTATTTACTTGAATCCAAACGCAGATAACAAGATCACCGCTTCCGTTTTCGCTGAATATATTCGAAGATTGACTAGGTCAGACTTTGATGATTTTATTTATGATAATTACTAATGGACAATACAAAAATAACCACTCAATTTTATGAAAAAAATCCTGATTTCTATCTTGAGAAATAAAACTGAAATTCTAAATAATAGTATTGTTATTGCTTATTGTTTTCTTCTTTTTATTGCTCTGTATTCTTGCTCGCATAAGACCGATTTTACAAATCCCAGCAAGGTACTTGAGCGGTATCTTGAATTGAAGAATTCCAATAACTTTGATGTCCAATATGACCTGATATCGTCTAAGTCGCGAGAAATTGTAAATAAAGATGAGTTTGTAAGATTTTATGGTAGGGATAGTGCTGGATTAAGCAAAAATATCGAGGTCAAGTCGATGGTTGAACTTGAGGTTGATAAAAATTATCCTAATTACAAAAGATTCAAAGTCGAGGGAATGGTAATATCAGAGACTGACACTGGAGAGGTTCGTTATTATTATACCCTGATAAACGAAGATAATAATTGGAAAGTTATCTGGACACGAACTCTTGAAGATTTGTCTAAGAGGCAATATGAAAAAGGATTATATAATGAAGCAATAAAATTAAGTGAAAAAATCCTTGAGGTCGATCCATTTTCCTCTAAGGCATATTCTCGTAAAGCTTGGTGTTTTGAACGGGATAACTCCTTACCAACTTCTGAACGGAACTCCAAAGTTTTGGAAAATGCTAAGAAAGCCTTGGCTTTGGAGCCTGATATAGCCCAACATTACAATACTTTAGCAATGTATTATGGTATCGTTTTGATCCCTGAGTTAGAAATTGAAAATCTTCAAAAAGCAGTTGTATACTCTCTTGATGAAAAAGGAAAATCAACGTACTATAGCAATATAGCTTCAACTTATTCTGGTTGGAATAAATTGGACAGCGCTTATTTGTATATTAACAAAGCGATCGCATTAGATTCAAATAGCACTTTCTCGTGGATGCGAAAAGGAAGCATTTTATTAAAACAGAATTTAAGAAATGACGCACAAATAGCATTTGAAAGGGCCTTAAATTTACCTGAGATGGAAACTGCACTACAGTCCCACTTATACTTCTTTTACGCCTTATTATCAAATTCTCAAAACAAGTTTAAGGTTGCTCACATGTATATTTTAAAAGCACTTGAAATGGATCCAAACAATTTTACATATCAACAACTTTACAAAAAGATTAAGTCAAAATTAAACTAAAATCCTTAAAATTCGCATTGATTAGTTTCAATATATCACCCAACTTTCGCGACAAACAACTCATCCCCATTTTCCAAAAACTCCAGCACGGCAACCGCCTCTCGCTTGAAGATGGACTCGTTCTCTTCAAGACGGACGATCTAATATCGCTCGGCAAGATGGCAAACTTCGTTCAGCAGCAAAAGAGCGGCGATGCTGTGTACTTTGTGCTCAATCAGAAAATTGAGCATACGAATGTTTGTGTTCTCTCGTGCAAGTTCTGCGACTTTGCAAAAAAGAAGGGCGAGCCTGGTGCCTATGAGATGTCCACAGAAGAAATTTTATCTAAGCTTTCTCCTGAAATTAAAGAAGTCCACATCACTGGCGGTATGCCGCCCGATTGGCCCTGGGAAAGATACCTCGAGATCATCTCTTCCATTCATAAGAAATTTCCAGAGACTGATGTCAAAGCTTACACTGCTATTGAAATAGATTTCTTCCACAAAAAATTCAAAATGTCTGTTGAAGAAGTTCTTCGTCAAATGAAGGAGGCGGGATTAAAGACTATGCCCGGCGGCGGTGCTGAAGTTTTTTCAGAACGAGTTCGGCGGCTTCTCTTCAATCAAAAAGTCGGAGAAAAAATTTGGCTTGATGTTCATAAAACCGCTCATCGTATGGGAATCCCAACCAATGCCACAATGCTTTATGGTCATATAGAAACAATTGAAGAGCGTCTCATTCATTTAATAAAACTTCGGGAAGCTCAGGATGAAACCGGTGGATTTCTCACGTTTATTCCGCTTACATTTCAACCAGGAGAAACCGGAATTAAACCACTTGATACATATGGTTCTGCAATAGACGATCTTAAGACGATTGCAATATCCAGATTGATGTTAGATAATTTCCCTCATATCAAAGCGTACTGGGTGATGCTCACCGAAGAAGTTGCAGCCGTTGCGCTAAACTTCGGCGCCGATGACATGGATGGGACTGTCGGCGAAGAACACATTGCTCATGACGCAGGCGCATTGAGTCCGATGAAACTCGCAAAAGAGAATTTAATAAAAATCATTAAGGACGCCGGTAAAATTCCTGTTGAGCGCGATGTGTTTTATAATCCGTTAAAAATTCATGGTGAGAATTTAATTGGAAAAATTCCGTACCTCAATTCAGTTCCAGTTTATCGCTATCTCGATAGCGAGGATTTTAAAATATTACCCGTAACTCCTCGACGGTTGGGAGTGTTGTTCAAACAAGGAACTGTAGTTGCTGGTCTTGTTTCTTTGATGGATTATTTTGATCAGGAAGAAAACTTAGACATTATGAATTGGTGTATCGCAGCTCGCGATCAAGTTCAGAGTGTTTTACTTTTTTCTAAATATGAATGGAAGAATTTAGCCGGTAAAACTATAGGCGTTATTGATGATACTTCGACTTCTGTAAAACTTCTGGAAGTTATATTGAAAGAGAAGTATGGAGTTAGTGCTTCTCTTGAGAGAATGAAGCCAAATGATTATCAAAATTATTCAGCCGTAATATTAATCGGGGATGAGGCTTTAAAAAGTATGAAGTCAGGTATTCCCGGATTTAATTTTAGATACGATTTAGCAACGGAATGGTTCGTTTGGCAAAAGGTGCCTTTCGTCTTTGCCGTTTTTGCGGTGAGTAAAAGTCTTTCTCAGGATTCAAAGAATCTAATTCAATACTCGATAAACGAGTCGTTAACAAATGCAATGAACAATTTAGAAGTAATTGGTTCGAATCATGGGAGAACACTTGGCTATACTTCTAAAGAAACAAAGGAATATCTTGAAGAATTTAATTACGTTCTCGGTGAACGTGAGCGTGAAGCGATTCGAGTGTTTAGAGAGATGGTGGCTAATCTTGAGCAAACGCCAGTAGGTAGTAAATAGTAAGTAGTATGTTAAAGAATATATCTCATAAAATACAAAACAACGAACGGATAACATCCGAGGAAGGTTTGGAACTTCTTCAAAAAGCTCCACTTCTGGATCTCGGAGAGTTGGCTTCAGCGGTGCGTTTTCGGAAAAACCCAAAACCTCAGGTTACGTTTGTTGTGGATACTAATCCAAACTACACTAACATATGCACAGTCGATTGTATTTTCTGCGCCTTTTATCGCCATCCGGGAGAAGAAGGCGAGTACACATTATCTATAGACCACCTCATTCAGCAGTTCAAGGAATCTGCGGAGAAGGGTGTAACTACCGTTCTATTGCAAGGTGGGGTGAATCCGAAGCTTCCGTTTGATTATTATCTTGAGCTTGTTCGTCGGACAAAAAGAGAAGTTCCACAAATTTATCCACACTTTTTTTCTGTCTCTGAAATTGTAGGAATGTCGGAAGTGTCAGATTTACCGACAAGTGAGGTACTTAAACAGTTGTGGGATGCGGGAATGCGTTCACTTCCCGGTGGAGGTGCAGAAATTTTATCCGATAGAGTTAAAAAGAAAATCTCAAATAAAAAAGAAACCGCCGACCAGTGGATTGATGTAATGCGGCAAGCACATAAAATCGGATATAAGTCAACGGCGACAATGATGTACGGACATATCGAAACGGATGAGGAAATTATTGAACACTTAGAAAGAGTCCGCTCGCTTCAGGATGAAATAAGTGGGTTTACTGCATTTATACCTTGGTCGTTCAAACCGGGGAATACACCGCTTGAAAAAATTATTCCACACTATGCGTCTCCAACTCGGTATCTTCAAGTACTTGCTTTGTCGAGAATTTACTTAGATAATTTTCCGCACATACAATCTTCCTGGTTTTCGGAAGGGAAAAAGATCGGTCAGATT
Organism: Bacteroidota bacterium; assembly: GCA_030017895.1. Taxonomy (NCBI): domain Bacteria; kingdom Pseudomonadati; phylum Bacteroidota; species Bacteroidota bacterium. The sequence continues at coordinate 40,942 of JASEGV010000020.1, forward strand.
TCACTTCACTTCGGTGCGGATGATTTTGGCGGGACGCTGTTAGAAGAAAACGTACACGCTGCTGCAAACTTTGTGAACAAATCCAACACTGAAGAAGTTGTTGATATTATCCGGCAAGCGGGGTTTATTCCAGCACAGCGGACGACGCTGTATGAGATTGTGAAAATATATTGAGGAGTGAAAAGGTGAAGAAGCTACATATATTAGTCATAATATTAATAATTCAATTCTATACTTGTTATTGTCAAGAAAATACCAATATAACATTAAGCAAATTAATATCTCCATTATCGGCCCAGGCACTTCTTGATTCTGGGAAAGGCGTTTTTATTGATGTCAGTTCTTATCAAGATTATTTAGAGTCGCATGCTAAAGGGGCGACGTCATTTTCTATATCACGCATAGAAGAATTTCCTAAAACGTATCCTGACACGAACCAGAATTATATCCTAATAGGTAAAAACGTTTTGGAAGCATTAAATTGTTTAACAAAATGGGGGTATAAAAATATTTACGTTATTAGCAGGAATGATAAATTTGATAACGATTATAATACAACAGAATTTTGGGAAAAAGAAGGTGTCCCAATCGAACGCTGGAATAACACAATAGTTGGAGGAGACACATTTTATGTTTCTGGACTTGAAATATCACGACTGAACAAAGGAATACCTATTAGAATCGCAAGTTTTACCCAGCCAACTATACGAATGTTAGAAATGTACAGAAATATTCTCGAAACTCATTTTGACGATAGAGATGATGAGAAGATTGATCTATTTAAAGAAATAAGCGGTGTTTCTTATGGGCAGTTCCAAAAATTCAAATATAAGTTTAGTGTTATAGATTTTATCGTCGTGT
>JASEGV010000021.1 GCA_030017895.1 Bacteroidota bacterium
ATTTTCTTAAATATACAAAAAAAAGTATTCAATAAGTCAATTTTTGGAACCGCCCATTAGTTCGGACTTCATTTATAGGATAAATAAAATGATTATTTTGACTCCCTCCCTATCATCACAACAATCGAAAGATGCTCCTAACTGGGATGCGTGGAATTTTCTGTTAGGTGATTGGGTTGGAAAAGGAGAAGGCCCCCGGTAATGGAGTTGGCGGTTTCTCATTTTATCTCGACTTTCAGAAAACTATTCTTATCAGAAAGAACTTTGCTGAATATCATGCCACGCAAGATAAACCAGCATTCCGCCACGATGACCTGATGATTATTTACAAGGACCAAGACGATTCGATCCGGGCTATTTATTGGGACAACGAAGGACATGTAATCAATTATGATGTTGAATTCTCAACTGATACAAACTCGGTAATCTTTCTGAGCGATATTTTAGCGTCTTCCCCACGCTTTCGACTTACATATACGAAGCAACAGAAAGATGCCGTAAGCATCACATTTGAGATAGCACCGCCGGGAAAACCGGATGCTTTTTCTAAATATATCGAAGCTACAGCTCACCGGAAATGATATTTGATAAATATCTCATTATAAACTATATTGAACCGTATTCCACGAACGATACAACTAAAACTTAAATGGACGAAAATGGAAATTCAAGAAAAAAAACTAAAACAAATTTTAAAATCGGCTATAAAAGAAGCTATCCAAGAAGAAAAAGCGTTTATCCATGGTGTTGTCGCAGAAGCAATGGAAGATTATGGAATCGCAAAGGCTATAGATGAAGGAAGTAAATCAAAGAAAATCTCACAGAAAGAAATATATAAAATTTTAAAAGCTGAATGATCATTGAATACAGAGATAGCTTCAAAACGGATTTGCTAAAGATTAAAGACACGAGGCTTTACACAAAAATTACCTTTTTGATTGAGGATATAAAAAAAGCCAGAAGCAAAGAAGATATTCCAAATATCAAAAAGTTAAAAGGCTAAAAGAACTATTGTAACAAACAAGAATGTAATTATGATAAGAATACTTCATAGATATTTGAAAACTGCATTAGCTGTAAAATGTTTGTTTAAATAACTGAAGTTACGCAGAATTGACTTTTTGTCATGTTGAGCGAAGCGAAACATCTAAAAATAGCCTGAATTTGAGGTTTCAGATTCTTCACTTCGTTCAGAATGACTCTTTTGCGTAACTTCAGTAAATAAATTAAACCAATAAAAATTGTAGGTAGAATATTACGACAAAATCATTAATTGTTTTGCTTCTCTCACAGAATCTTGCTGTGGGAAAGTATTCAGCTAAGTGGAACGCAACCGATATTCCTAGCGGAGTTTATTTTTATCGGTTAAAAGCCGGTTCATTTACAGAAACAAAAAAACTTGTTCTAATTAAATAGTATCATGTGATAAATATTAATTGAGAGGACTTATTTTGAAAGCCAGTAAAATAATCGTTTTGTTATTTTTTTTATTTACACTGCCTATTTTACCACAGCAAGACCGCATACGAGCCGAACTTCCTATGCTAACTGACGTAGATGATTTCGGACCTCATCTTACCAGATTTAAAAAAAAACCAGACAAGGCGTTAAAGCTTCCTTTGATTGATACAGCAGGAGCAAGATTTTTTTCAGCTTTCTATACTTTTAAGTCTGACAATCCCGAGATCTCAGTTATGGTTATCCCCAAAGACAGCGGAGAGGAGTTGTATATTGATATGAATCGTGACTACGATTTAACCAACGATAATTCTCCTTTTATTTTTCCATATAATCAAGTTAATTTTACTTTTGATATTATTTCAAGAGACGATCCAAGTCAAAAGACAAAAATATTATTACAACGCAGACCCGATAATTTTGATAGTTTATCATACAGGTATGTTGATAGTTCCGGTAACCTTAACCCACATTTTCTTAAATTTTACAGCAATTTTATTCAAGATAATGATTTCACAGGCAAGCACGGCACATTTTATTTTGATAATCCTCTCGGATTAAGACGCGGTGAAATCGCTCTCAGTAATAATAAATACCAAATCGGGATTTTTGATTACGACAATAATGGATTATTTAATGATGATGACGACCTTTTATTAATCGATCGAAACAACAGTGGAAAATTAGAGATTGATGCAACAACGAATGTATTTAAATTGAACGACATTTTCACGGTAGGTCAAGAATCTTACAAGATTACGATGATTAATAAATACGGTCATTGGTTGGAAATCCGGAATACTGAAGAAGAACCTACTTTCTACTATTTAAAACACCTCGATTCACTGAACAGAATGTACAGTGAGAGCAATATGCCCCTCGACAGTATTAGTATGTATAAAAACTCCGGAACCACTTTGATAGACGAAGATGTCTGGAACATTAGTGCAACCACAATAGACGGCAATGCAATAAGTTTTAATAAATATAAAGGCAAGTATGTACTATTAAACTTTTGGGGTGAATGGTGTAAGCCGTGTATTGGCGAAATCCCTGAACTTGTAAAAGCAAATTCAGACTATGGTACAAACAAGTTACAAATAATAAGTTTTTTGTATACGTCTAAATTGGAAGATGCAAGGACTGTAATCAAAGAAAAGGGCATTACATGGCCGCAGATCTCTTTGTCGGAACCAATTCAAAATAAGTTCAAGATAAAATCGTATCCTACTAATATTCTAATATTTCCCGACGGCAAAACATGCGTACAATATGGAATTGTAAACAGGTTTTTCTTTAATAGGTATATTGAGTAATATAATTTATCACATGTAAATTAAGGAATATTAAACATGAATAATTCAAAGCTGTTCACCTTTTTAATTAATGTGTTATTAATCTATCTTCTTTTTTCCCTTCCCCTCCTTGCACAGGATAGAAAAGAAGAAAGCACAACCACCGATAAGCTAATCAATAAAAAATTTGAGTCGCTAGAACACCGTCTCGATGAATTGGAAAAAGCTGTCGATGATATACTTTGGTACAACAAAGTAGGCGACGTTGCCAACATCGACAAAGTGTTTATCGTAGGTCCACCGCCTGCTTATGTTCCTAATCCAACGGCAATGGGCGCGAACAACCCTGTTAAATTTTGGACTTACATTTTCATCCCGCAGAAAATCGACCGGAGTAAAAAATATCCGCTTCTCGTTTTACCTCACGGCGGTGTGCACGCAAACTTCACAACTTACTACACTCACATAATCCGTGAATTAATGGCGCAGGGTTATATTGTGGTTGCGCCTGAATACCGCGGAAGCACCGGCTACGGTAAAAGTTTCTACGAAAAAATCGATTACGGCGGATTAGAAATCGAAGACAACAATGCAAGCAAAAATTACATGATCGAGAATTACGATTTCGTAGATAAAAATCGCATAGGTGTAATTGGTTGGAGCCATGGCGGATTAATTGCACTAATGGACATTTTCCAACATCCCGACGACTATCAGGTAGCATTCGCCGGTGTGCCGGTAAGCGACCTTGTTGCACGTATGGGTTATTACGACGATGAATACCGGAAAGAATTTTCGGCAAAATATCATATCGGTAAAACTGCTCAGGATAATGTTGAAGAATACCGAAAACGTTCGCCCGTCAATCATGCTGATAAACTCAAAACACCGCTTCTTATACACACCAACACAAACGACGACGACGTTAATGTGTTGGAAGTCGAACACTTGATTCGTGCTTTGAAAGCTGCGGGTAAAAAATTCGATTACGAAATTTTCAAGGATGCACCCGGCGGACACAGTTTCGACCGTATTGATACAAAGTTAGCAAAGGAAACGCGATTGAAGATTTACAAATTCCTCGCCGAGTATTTGAAGCCGCCTTTTCCTTTTAAGTCGGTTGCTGATTTGGAGAGAGCGGGATATAGATAGGAAAATTCATATCAGTTAAGTTTGATTTTGCATAAGGATTTGTTAAATTCGAGACAACGAGAAGAAGATAGAAATGAAGGTATTTGAGAAGAATGGTCACAAAATAGTTTGGGGCGAGGCTATAGAGGCACTTGCCACAATTAAAGACAATTCTGTTGATCTGATTTTTGCCGATCCACCTTACAATATTGGAAAGAAATTTGTCGATTTTCCTGATCGGTGGGAATCAGATAGTTCGTATTTAAACTGGTGTTACAAATGGCTTCAATTGTGCATAAAGAAGTTAAAACCCAACGGATCGCTGTATGTAATGACAGCCACTCAGAATATGCCCTACTTCGATCTTTTCCTCAGAGACAGGCTCATTATTTTATCTCGAATCGTCTGGTACTACGACAGTTCAAGTGTTCAAGCCCGCAAGTATTTTGGTTCTTTATATGAGCCGATACTACACTGCGTTAAGGACGAGAAAGACTATACCTTCAATGCTAACGATATTCTGGTCGAAGCAAAGACTGGAGCTGTGCGGAAGCTAATTGATTATAGGAAATCAGTCCCGACCGTGTATAACTCAAAGAAAGTCCCGGGAAACGTTTGGCATATTCCACGAGTAAGATACCGAATGGATGAATACGAAATTCATCCGACTCAAAAACCCACAGCATTATTAGAGAGGATCATCAAGGCAAGCAGCAACGAGGGCGAACTAGTGGTTGATCCGTTCTCTGGCACCTTCACAACTTCACACGTTGCAAAACAACTCAAAAGGAAATCAATCGGAATTGAAATCAATGAAGACTATGTAAAGATTGGATTACGTCGATTGCAGATTGCTTCAGAGTTCAACGGTGAACCTCTACGCAGAGAGCGGAAAACATATCAGCCGCCAATAGACGAAAAACAAACTACACTCTCCCTATTTGAAAAGAAAGCCAAATGGAACACGAGTTCACGAAAACGATCAAAAGTATCCTAGAGAAAAACTTTCCTAAGTCATCGGAGGCGGTCTTTTCAAGGAGCGTGCTTATTCAGTATTTCAATATTAAGACCAAGTCGGCCAACAAAGGTTCCAAATCGAGAGGGAGTTTTGCCAATCTTTACGCAATCTATTTTTTGGTCGAAGATTACATTGCAAAAGGATTCCACAGATCAGGCAATTACAATAATTATGAGGGTGCGATATTCTCAACTCTATTTAATAGACAGAGAGAACTTCCATTCGGTCAAAAATTGCAAAATCACGCACTCAATCACCGAATGAACGAGGAGTTTAAAAAGTTCTTCCCAAACTGCGAATATATCCCCGTCCTTCGAGATCCTAATACAAATCGATACTGGATCAATCAGCATCTTCTCAAACTCGGTATTAGGTCCATGAAAAATGATCTTTCGGTGTCTATAATAGAAATAATCACCGCTTACATTGAGGCAAAGAGAAGTGCGTTTGACCGCTTTATCAAATTCTGTGAAGGGGCAGAGAAATTCAAAGAACAAGAACTTGTAGAATTTATCACAGGTTTGTTGGGGTCAACAGTAGATGCACGCATTTTTGAAATAGTAAGCTACAGCATCCTCAAGTATTACTATCACAATCAAAAACTCTACTGGGGTTTTGATCCCGTGTACCTCCAAGAAGATAATCTTAAACTCTACAAGACGGGACGCACGAACGCAAACGACGGCGGTGTTGATTTCGTGATGAAACCATTGGGGCGTTTTTTTCAGGTTACGGAGACTGTGGACGTAAAGAAATATTTTTTAGACATCGACAAGATTGAGAAATACCCGATAACGTTCGTTGTGAAGTCATCTGATTCAAATGATACTATAAAACATAAAATACAGGAACAAGCGGAGAGACAGTATTCAATCAAAGCTATTGTCTCTCGATATATGTCCTGCATCGAAGAAATCATCAACATCCCTGAATTACTTATCAAGTTTCAATCGACAATCGATCAGGGTTTTTTGAACGACATACTCAACGAGATTATTAAACAAAGCAAAGTTGAATTCAACTACGACGAAGACGATTACGATTTCAGCGAATATGATAATGGAAAGGAATCGGAAGATAGTTGAGATTAGCAAATGACTAAAAATCGTTGGATGAATTAGAGAAAGCGGGATATAAATAATGGCTCACGTTATAAACCCAAAAGCAGAAGAAATTTTAGATAAAGAATTTAAGTGTTTGAATGCAGGCTTCGTCCGCCTCGTTGATTACATGGGGGGCGATGAATCAATCGTGCAAGCAGCTCGCGTCTCATACGGGAAAGGAACTAAAACAGTGAGCGAAGACCGCATACTGCTTCGTTATTTGATGCGGCATTTACACACAACACCGTTCGAGATGGTTGAGTTGAAATTTCATGTAAAGCTTCCTATATTCGTCGCACGGCAATGGATACGCCATCGTACAGCAAACGTGAATGAGCTTTCGGGTCGCTACTCAATTATGAAGGACGAGTTCTATGCACCGTCGGAGGATGCGATTAAAGGACAGAGCGTAAAAAATAAACAAGGAAGGTCGGAGGAAGAGGTTCCGGCAGAGCTTCGGCGTAAAGTCCTTGATACAATCTTGTTAGATCAACAATCCAGTTACAAACGTTACGAAGAATTTTTAGACGACAACATCGCACGCGAGCTTGCCCGCATCAACCTTCCCCTCTCACTCTATACGGAATGGTATTGGAAAATTGACCTGCACAATTTATTGCATTTTCTACATTTGCGTATGGATAGACATGCGCAGTTCGAAATCCGTGTTTATGCAGAAATAATTGGAGGGATAGTAAAATGTGTTGCACCGATGGCATCGGAAGCTTTTGAAGACTACGTTCTATCTGCGGAACGGTTCTCTAAAGCTGAACTTACAGTTATTGCCAGTCTTCTCGACATTGATAAAATTACAAAGGAATCAATCGCAAGTAAAGGTTTAACTGGACTTGAAGCAGATGAATTTTTAGAAAAGTTGAGGAGAATATGACAGATTTTATATTTTTAATTTTGCCCCTAATCGTTGGCGGCATATTGGCTTACTTTAACACTAAATCAGTTGCCGAAAGCTGTGCGTCGTTACAAAAGTGGCTTGGTGCTCAAATTAATTTTTTAAAAAATAAAAATGGGATTGGATATCGTTATATCTTGCAACCGATAGTGTTGGGGGTCATCTACATACTTTCAAAAATTGCAACCGTCAATAACCAACAATTGCGTTCAGGTTTAGCTGTTTCATTTCTAATATATTTATTCCTTACAGTTACATTAATATTAGGAGTGGCGATATATTTCTTCATTTATACAATCATTTTGTGTACGCTGTTGTATTTTACACTCTGGCTGCTGAATAAAGCTGGAGTACTTAATAAATTCTTTAATCGAGATTTTAAAAATATACAACCATTACCTTCTGCAACCGTTCTTGATTTGAACAAGGCAGAAGATATTAAACAGATGGAAGATGATTACCTAATAGAAATTGATAAACCAGATGAGTCTGATTTAGATGTATTTGGCTTACCAAAAAAATGAAGTATTATGCTTAAAATTATTCTCCTCACATTAATAACAATTACTTCTTTATTATGGGGATGTAAAAACGCTTCTGTTTCTACGAACGGAGATATACAAATCCAACAACGATATGTGCGAAGCATTGATTACGCAGACAATAAAATTCGATATAAGTCCGTTTAAGAATTATTACAGAAAATATTTCGGCGATACCGGTCCTGTCATTATAAGAATCTACGAACCGGGAACTAATAATTATTATCAGCCACTCCTTCGGTACGATTTTTAACCAAACGATTATTTTTTTTGTAGAAGTGGTTTTAATCAAATAATTACCTATCTTTAACTAAACAAAGAAAATAAAGTTGATGAATACATTATATATTGGTGATTTAAGCATCCCTCTTCCACTTATACAGGGTGGAATGGGAGTGGGAGTATCCCTTTCCGGATTGGCAGCAGCTGTAGCTAACGAAGGCGGCGTCGGCGTTATCTCAAGCGCAGGGTTAGGGCTTTTATACAAAAAATTTTCAAACGATTTTTTAGAAGCAAGCATATTAGGACTGAAAGAAGAGCTACGAAAAGCCCGTGAGAAAACATCCGGTGTTATAGGTGTAAATATTATGGTGGCAATGTCGAACTTTACCGACATGGTAAGAACTGCAATTTCTGAAAAGGCAGATATTATTTTTGCCGGAGCCGGACTTCCACTCGATTTACCAAGCTTCCTAAAGAAAGACAGCGTTACAAAATTAGCTCCTATTGTCTCGTCGGGACGGGCAGCAAAAATTATTTGTGAGAAATGGAAAAAAAATTATAACTATCTTCCCGATGCAATTGTTGTGGAAGGTCCCAAAGCTGGCGGGCATTTAGGCTTTAAACCAGAACAAATAGAAGATGAGAATTTTGCGCTCGAAAAATTGATACCGGATGTCGTCAATGAAGTTAAACCGTTTGAAGAAATGTACAACAAGCAGATACCTGTAATAGCAGCCGGCGGAATTTATACCGGCGAAGATATATACAACATCATGCAGTTAGGCGCTTCAGGAGTTCAGATGGGAACACGTTTTGTAACGACTGAAGAGTGCGATGCTTCACCAGAGTTCAAGCAATCTTATATCGATGCAAAAGCCGAGGATATTGAAATTATAAAAAGCCCTGTGGGAATGCCCGGGCGAGCAATCACGAGTAATTTTCTTGAAAAAGTTAAACAAGGAAAACGTATGCCTTTACAATGTCCGTTTCAATGTATTAAAACCTGTGAAATTTCAAGCAGTCCGTACTGCATTATCACTGCTTTGATAAATGCATTAAAAGGAAATTTTGAAAAAGGATATGCCTTCTGCGGCTCGAATGCTTTCAAGGCAACAAGCATTACCACAGTAAAGGAACTTGTACAAAATCTAATTGATGAGTTTAAAGCAACCGTAAACAATAAACTCGAAATTTCCCGATGGAACTCTCGTCCAATCGGGACGGAGCAAAACTCCTATATCTAACCAATTATCTCTCGAACACACCAACGGTTTTAGCGGTCGCAATAACTTTTCCATCAATCGCTTTACGGAATGTTATAAGTGATGTATGCTTATCGAGTTCCAATTTTTCTACATCCAAGGCATAAATTGTAACTTCATACTTATGTAAGCCGCTTCCTTTAGGTGGTTGTGGTCCGCCATAACCAACTGAACCAAATGTGTTATTAAGTTCTTTAGAACCTGTAGGAAGTTTATTAGTGTTTGATGCGCCTTCAACTATCTCATTGACAGTTAACGGGATATGTATCACACACCAGTGCACCCAGTTGTTTGCAACCGGATGTAAATCGATAATTGATATGGCGTATGATTTCGTTTCTTTAGGTACATTCTCCCACTTGAGAGGAATAGAAATATTTTTGCCGCCGGTTATGCCGGTGTTCGCATACTTTGTCGGAATTACTTTTCCATCTTCGAAAGCAGTCGATGTTATAGTAAACTTTGGATTGTTCATTTAAAAAAACAATACTAATTCTTAAAACCTGCTATTGCTTCTTCGTGTGTTTCGTAAGTATCGAAAACTTTTATAAGTTGAGTAATTACAAAAATCGATTTTATTTTTTCCCCGACGTGCGAAAGTTTTAAATCGCCACCGGCATTTCGAAGTGTTGTTAAAACCGAAATTAAACTCCCCAAACCGGTGGAATTAATATAAGCAACATCAGCTAAGTCGATAACTATTTTCTTAACATTATCCGTAATTAAACTGCGGACTTTCTCACGAATATTTGTAGTCTCGGGTTCTCCGATTAGGTCTCCCCTCAATGTAATTATTGCTACATCGTTTACAATATTTTCTTTTATTTTCATATTTTTTCCTGTTATTGATTTTTCTTAAAAAAAATGCTGTATAATTTTACAGAATTAATATATCAAAATCAAGTTAATTGTTTACTCAAGTCAACTTGCTTTAGTCGTACGACTTAAGTAAATTTTCACAAAATAAAATGGAGAAAATTATGGTACAAGAAAAAATTCAACAGGCAATTGAGATTTTAAAAGAAAAGAAAATTGATATGTGGATGACTTTTGTTCGTGAAAGCACCACAATACCCGACCCTATTATCGATGTAAGCGTTGGAACACATTGCACCTGGCAAACTGCATACATCATAACAGCGAAAGGCGAAACAATCGCGATTGCCGGTAGTTTGGATATCGCAAACCTAAAAACCCACGGTAATTATAAAGAGATTATCGGATACGTTCAATCGATAAAAAATACTTTATTGGAAGTCTTGGACAGAATAAATCCTAAAACTATTGCCTTGAATTATTCAACTAATACAGTGATTTCAGATGGACTCACACACGGAATGTGGCTTCAATTAATGACTTACCTTGAAAATACTCCGTTTAAAGAAAGAATCATCTCAGCCGAACCAATAATTTCTGCACTAAGAGGAAGAAAATCTTCTTCCGAATTGAAATTGATGAAAGATGCTATCAAGGAAACATTGAAAATATTCGATAAGGTTACAAAATTCATAAAACCCGGAAAGACCGAGCAAGATGTTGCTAACTTCATTTTACAGGAAGTGAAGAAGTTAGGCGTTGAACCTGCATGGGATAAAGAACATTGTCCCGCAGTTTTTACAGGACCTGAATCGGCGGGTGCGCACGCGGGACCCACAAAAAGAAAAATTGAAGGCGGACATATTATAAATATCGATTTCGGTATAAAGTGGAAAGGATACTGTTCAGATTTACAACGCACCTGGTACATAAAAAGAAAAGGCGAAAAAACTCCCCCAAAGGAAGTTGTTCGTGGATTTAACACGATCATAGAAGCGATACTACTCGCTTCGAAAAAACTAAAACCGGGTGTACAGGGCTGCGACGTTGACGATGCTGCACGCAATCATATAACATCAAACGGTTATGCCGAATATCCTCACGGGCTTGGCCATCAAATCGGACGGGTCGCACACGACGGAGGAGGAGGACTTTTCCCGCGTTGGGAACGCTATGGAACACTTCCCTTTCAGCAAGTCGAAGAGGGACAGGTCTATACACTTGAACCTCGTCTAACCGTCGAGGGACACGGTGTGGCAACGGTTGAGGAAATGGTAGTTGTAACAAAAGATGGCTGTGTGTTTTTATCAAAGCCGCAGAAGAAGATTTATTTGGTTTAATTATTAACTATACTGCACCAATATTTCTTAATTTTTCAAATGTTCTTAAAGAAAGATGATATGCGGTTTCTGCTCTTTTCAGATCAATAGATGCATTATTATCATAATCAGCAACTTTCCTTTCTTTCCATAAGCGTCTCAGGTTATTTCCAATTTCTTGTTCAATCTTATTTGAAGAGTTGATATATTTTTCCCTAACAAATTTATGTGTATCTATCATTTGTATTATTATACCTTGTTTATCGAGAAAATTTCGTGATATACCAAATGCCCCATAATATAAACGACTTAGCGAGGTACGCAGATATGCTTCTCTTAAATTTGAATGACAATAATTATTAAATAATTTCTCTGCTAATTCTATATACAAAGTCCAATCAAAGCTCATACAGGTCTAACCATCACAGATAATATTTTTTTAACCCTTACATCAATATCGAACCATATTTCTTCATCAAATTTATCTAACAGATCTAAAGAATCTTCTGGAGATAAATTCGTTTTAATAATAACTGAGAGTCCCTCATAATTTTCTTCCGGATCTTCATCGAATTCTAAACAAATCTCTACTACTTTATTACAAAAAATATTCATGACCTTTTCGTTGATATTAAGAAGTGGTTTGATGATATAATAATGATCATAAATTACTCTTTTTACTTGTTCTGAGTTTTGAAAATTATATGATTTTTGGAGTAGATTGAAATTATTAATAAAAGTAAGAGAATAACTACTCTTAACAGATTCGAAAATATCTGTTTGATTTAATACTTCTGTATAAGTTCTTGTTGAGCTCACAAATCCATAAGGAAGAAATTCTCTACTTGTATATTCATTGGGAAAGTATGGTACTTCGATCATATTGAAAATATTTTTTATTGTTTATTATTAAATAACTGACGACAGGAATCGGTAATTGATTCTTCAAATATTTCTATTACTTTATCATGAGCTTCTTCGATCCAGTTTAAAACATTATCCATACTCACTTCTTCAGGTTTTGCTAACACGTAGTCCCAATCAAGGATTATTACTGTTTTATCAGCAAGCTTTTCTTGTGATTTATGAATTGATAGAATCAATACATCTCTTCCATTGAAAAACGACATTTCTAAACGCATAAAAAACTGAGTAATATTACGATCTTCAACTTTGGGGATATGTGGATATATTTTAAAATATTCACTCAAATCAAATGATATCTTTGGAACCTCCACTCTGTCAATATATCGTAAACCAATTCTTTCAATCCCATCAGGCTGTACAATTTCTCTGAAGATATCGAAAGCTTTCTTTGCAGTGGGAATAAACTTCTCCCAATTTGAATAAGGCGGTATATGATGTGCTGAAACCATATTAGGAGCAACTCTAATAAGTTTCTCTCCACTATTGGTTTTATATTGCATGCCTAGCAATTTAGTTCTAACTTTTTGTTGAATATCTTCTTTACTAAATTCAAGCTTCGCTTCATACTCGTGTAGTTCTTCTTTATTAGGGTATTCATCTTTTATTTTCTCATAAAATCTACCCGGGACAGATATATCATTTGGGTTTTTAACTTTAAATCGAATTTCACAAACAATTTCAATAACAGGCGGGTTGATATATTTTCGTGAACTCATATTCTTTTTTCCTCAAAATTGAAGGCTTTCATTTATCATTTACCTTTTGAACCATTCAAATATAAGCTCAATTCATTTAATAATCAAGAACCATTGCTAAATCAATCAATCTTTTACTTTATAGTATAAAATGAATCTATCATCTTTCCGGTCAAATCATAGACTTCCATTTTCAACAAATTGCCAGCAACAGAAATGAAGCAATAACTGAATTCTTTTTTCCCAAACACATAGCCACTGTCCGGGTTGTCAATTTCATACAACGGAGCGCCGCCGCCACCTGCCACTACATAATTTATGCTGTCGACCAAATATCGCTGGTAGTTGTGGTCGTGTCCGTTAAAAATGATGTCGGGACTGAACGGTTTGAATACATCTATAAATTGATTTCTGAATTCTTCTCTGCTCTGTTTACGTTTATCAACAGAAGAATACGGCGGGTGATGATAAAATATGAAAGTAAATTTTTTATCTGTGCTATTCGCTAAAACATCCGATAAATATTCTTTCTGATCTTCCCTTCCGTTAAAAGGATGGTTGCTATCCAGCACTATGAAATTTGAATTTCCCCAAGTGAACGAATAATAATTCTCTTTATCCGGAAGAGCAAAGTAGTTATAATACCGCTCGTCGTTATCCTCGTGATTTCCTAATACAGGATAATAAGGAATGAATTTCATTAGTTGATTATTGATCTCGAAAAACTTATCCCAGTCAGATTGTATATTCCCCTTCATAACAAAATCACCGGTATGGACGACAAAATTAGGTTGGTGCAAAATAATTCTATTAACTAAATTGTTATGTACTTCATGTCCATCGCGTGTATCTCCTAAAACTACAAAACTGAATGCGGTAGTATCAACCGGCGCTGTCCAAAATTTATATACTTCAGATTCATAACCTCCGTCCGTTACCTGATAAAAATATTCTGTCTGAGGATTAAGCCCGTTTAAAGTGATTTGATGGTAAGTTGTTTTTCTGTTGTCAGATTTTCTTACTCCTAAACTCGAATCGAGACCGTATTTAACTTCTCCGAGTCCAATTTCTTCGCTTATCCAACAAATTGTAATACCGGTTTGTGTAGTGTTTTGTAAATATGGTCCTTTTTCAATTTGTCCGATCGAAATGTTTGAAAATATTGCCGACCCAAATATGAATATGAATAATATCTTTATACAAGAATTGTTATTTAACATGAGATTTTCTTTCATCAATTTTCTTTACAACTTTTCCATATATAAAAAGAGCAATAGCCGATACTGAACCGATTGCGGAGAAGTAATACCAAATATAATTTGCATTATCATACGCATGAATTAGTTGCTCCGGCGAAAGTGTTTTCGGATCCGGGCAATACGCAGTAAGCAAATAACCAGATATGCCGAATCCGAGAATAGAAGATAGGAATGAGTGTAAATGACTAAAACCTAAATAAGCGCCTTCTTCGCCTTTTGGCGCTTGCAGCGAGAAGAATTCGAGATAATGCGGTGAGATAAAACATTCAGCTAATCCCTGTACCATTATTCCGGCAATCATCATTACGGTGATAGGATGCAGTGTAAATAAACCAAAGATTGAAACGGATTGTCCAGTCAGAGATTCCAAAAGCGGACTTGAAGCCATAAGCAACGCCGAGAACGGCATTAAGAGCATACCGATACTCATGGAAGTAATTGCTTGTACACGTTTCATTAATTGAGTAATTAAAACTACCGATGTCATTACCACGAATGGATTCACGTTCGCAATCCACTCTGGTGAGGCATGCTCGCCAACGGTTCTTAAAACATATTTCGGCATCGTCGCATACATCTGGTGTTGTATCATCCAAAAACCAGTTACAATAAGTATTAATATCAACATTCTTATAGAAAAAATAAACAACGATAAGAGCAATGAACGTCATAGCTGCGGCAAAAAAGTTAATCGATTCCAGCCCGAAATAGATGCGGAGCGGGTAGAACAGTTGCTTTATACGGCAACGCACCTAAAGCAAAATAGCCGACTGATAAAAGTGCGAAGGCAAGTATTATTGCTTTACGAAAACCAATCTTATCGGCAAAAGCGCCTGTAAATGGCGGTAGAAAATACAGACCTGCAGAGAATACACCGCCAATCCAAGCGGCGGCTATATCATCGAAACCGACTACGTTTGTAAGATATAATGTAATTGCAATGAAGACTGCATAATATGCCGCTCGCTCAAAAAGCTCAACGGCGTTGGCAGTCCAAAATGCGCGTGGGAATTTCCATGTGGGTTTTGTCATTTAATGTTAATCCGTTTTTATTTAATTGTGGATGGAACAATCTCAATTGGTTTTTACCTAATCAAATATATTTTTCCATATCTTTTTTAATTTTTCGGAGAACTTTCAAGTTCTTCACTAATTGTAAATCTATTCCCAGTGAGGTGGTAATCGGTCTTAGGATGCTCAAAATATCTTTATCCATAACTTCTATTAATTTGGGGATTACTCCTAATTGTTCAATCGCTTTTATCAGTTCGTATTGGCACTCATTCACAATATCAACCTGTTCTATAAGCTTGGCCTGTAAAATAAATGCTGAGTATTTATCGACACACATTAAAAATCTGGGATAGTATGGGCGTGTATTTTTTTTCTCTTGAAGCGGATTGAAGGAATATGAACAATCGAATTCCCAGCCGACATCGGCAAAATGATATTTGCTTTTGATTCCATCCAATTGGTGATGCGGAATTCTTGATAGGTAAGATACATTTTTCTTTACCATTTTTGGCTGTACCCTCATATCTTGCCATTCAATACCATTTTGAACTGTTCGCAATCCTCTTACAAGATATTCATTTTTATTATCTGAAAATAGAATTTGTCTATTTTCTTTAAACCGTCCAGCGACTTCTTTTGCTTGCTGTAAACATAAAGTTAGAAACTGAATTTGTTCGGGAGATATAAACCACGGATAAAAGCCCGGCGTGTATTCGCGACACATCGGATAAGCGTACGAACCTTTAATGTTGAGTCCGAGAGATTTTATTGTATCTAAATCTATTTTCTCCAAAATATTTTTATTCTCAAACGAGATAATTAAACATTTTTGATAGAAAATCGAATCCGTTTTTTTTGATTTATCCGATAGAATCCTGTAATAGCTATCCAATCCTTCAGTTCCTAAATATACAATTAGTCCAAACATTTCGCGGTTCGCACCGATAACACAACAATAGCCGATTTCCTCGGTCGCAGGATTCTGGACGCCAAAAATATCTGTATCATCCATCCAGTCCCAGCAACCGAAGTCTCTGAAATCAAGAGCGGCATTGTATAAAGATTTTAAATCTTGTGTTGAAGGTTTATTTTGTGTTGTCATAATAATTTGCCTGTCTATTTACCAAACTGTTGAAACAGTTTATATTTTACTATTGTTACTTTTAACCGTTTCAACGGTTTATCTACAAAAATCTTATTCTTGCTTCCCTCTCATCGAATCCCAGATGAAGTAAGCTGCAATACCGAGGAACATAAATACTGCTAACAACTCACCGCCAAAAGTTTCACTCCAGTGCCAGCCAAAGTTTTCGTAATTGAAGTTGAAATATTTCAACGTTGCACTAACAACGCCCATAATAGCGCCGCCGGCGATAAAGCCCGATGCAATCAAAGTTCCGCGTTCACGGCGAGCATTGTTTAACGGCTCATCTTTCGTTCGTGTAGAAACGATGTGCGCAATTACTCCGCCCAGCAGGATCGGCGTGTTTAATTCTAACGGAATGTACATGCCGAGCGCGAAGGCAAGCGGCGGTACGTTTATCATTTGTAAAGTAAGAGCAACTAAAGCACCCGCAATATACAATGCCCAAGGCGCCGGCATCTCGGACATCAACGGTTTAATTACGGCTGCCATAGCATTTGCCTGCGGTGCAACAAGCGCTCCTTCGCCAACGAAACCGTAAGTTTCGTTCAGTAGCATAATTACTAATCCAACAGTTGCGGCTGCGACGATTGTTCCTAAAAATTTATATGACTGTTGCTTTATTGGTGTAGTGCCGAGCCAGTAACCAATTTTCAAATCGGTAATGAAGCCGCCAGCCATCGAGAGGGCAGTGCAAACCACACCGCCAATGATTAGCGCTGAAACCATTCCTGCGCTCCCTTTCAAGCCAATAGATACGAGTATGAATGAAGACAAAATTAAAGTCATTAAAGTCATTCCCGACACCGGATTAGTGCCAACGATTGCAATAGCGCGGGCTGATACGGTTGTAAATAAAAATGCGACAATTAAAACTATTAACAAAGCAGTAACCGCGAACCACACAGTATCTACAACAGCAACGGCGAAGAAAATAAATATGAATACTGCCAGCACTGCTATTAATCCTACAACTAATCCCATCGAGAGTTCTTTATCTGTACGAACGATGGTTCGCTCGGCGATATGTTTTTTTCTGAAAATTTCTTCGAATGCGAGTTTGAAAGCACCGCCGATAATTTTTCGGGATTTATAAATACCTATCATACCCGCCATTGCGATACCTCCGATACCGATGTGACGCACATAAGCTCTGAATATTTCGTCAGCGCTCATCTGACCGATAAGTTTCGTCGCTGTTGAACCTAACGTTACAGTTAATTCGCTGCCTACATAAGAGAAAACGGGAATAAGCAAAAACCACGAAAAGAATGAACCCGCTGCAATGATTGCCGCATATTTTAAACCGACAATATAACCAAGCCCTAAAACCGCTGCACCGACATTGAGTTTGCCTTCAAGTTTATAAACATCCGAGAGTTTATCAAAGAAAGGTAAAATTTTTGTACTGAAAACTTCTTTCCAGGCACCGAATGTTTGAATCGCGAAATCGTACAATCCACCGATTACTGCGGCAGAAACAAGTACTTTAGCTTGGTTACCGCCTTTCTCACCGGCTACTAAAATCTCAGTTGTAGCTGTGGCTTCCGGAAACGGAAACTGTCCGTGCATTTCCTGAACAAAATATTTTCTGAATGGAATTAAAAATAGAATACCAAGAAATCCGCCAAAAAGGGAGGCAAAAAAGATTTGCCAGAAAGTTGGTATTATATCAATTGTCCCTTCGCCGTGAAGAATGTAAAGTGCGGGGATTGTGAAAATAGCCCCCGCTACAACTACACCCGACGCAGCGCCGATAGATTGAATTATAACATTCTCTGATAAAGCATTCTTACGTTTCGTGATTGCTGCCAAACCGACTGCGATGATTGCGATTGGAATAGCTGCTTCAAAAACTTGTCCTATCTTTAATCCTAAATAAGCTGCGGCGGCTGAAAATACTGCAGCCATAATCAAACCCCATGTCAACGACCATGGTGTAACTTCCGGAATTATAGTCTCTGCCGGAACGACCGGAATATATTTCTCGCCCGGTTTTAACTCTTTGTAAGCATTTGGTGGTAAACTACGCGTTGTTGGTTCCATTTAGATCTCCTGTGATTAATTTATCGAATCAATAACATTTTCTTGATTGAGGTATAATTATTTGCATTCAACGAGTTGGATGAACTCACCACAAGTTTATAAAAATAAACACCCGTAGGCAATCCGCCTGCGGCGGATTCAGCATTAAACTCGATAGATTTATTACCGGCAATCTGGAATTCATTTAATAATTTTGCTACTTCTCTTCCTATTAGATCATATATCTTCAAGGTTACATGGCAATTTTCGGGTAATTGGTATTTAATGATTGTTGTAGGATTAAATGGATTAGGATAGTTCTGAAAGAGTTGATACTGTATCGGCATTTGCTCAGATTCACTTACCGATAATGGATTCTTTGTATACTTGATAACAACTGGGACAGCCCAATTATCATATTTTAAAAGATTACCTACTACGTAAAAAATATCTGTACCGTGCAAAGAAATAGCAATAGCCCCTTCGTTTGCATACCAAGGGCTATCGTGATGTACGACTGTTTTCAGATTACCATCCTTGTCATATTGTATCGTGAGAATAATATCATAAGAATTAATACCCTTTGTTTTTCCTGTAATATACACATTTCCAAATCCATCCACAGTAATATCCGATGGATAATCGTCTGAGTTTGTTTCTCCATTGTATCTTACTACCCAAATCTGTTCTCCATTTGGATTTAATTTCAGTGTAAAAATATCTTGATTGTTATCGTAACTATAGCCGGTTACATAAATATTAGAGGAGTCGTCAAGTGTAAGTGCTACCGGAACATCATTCCCATATCTACGGTAATCGTAACTATTTTCCCAAAGGACATTTCCCAATGCATCATATTTAAAAACTAAGCATATATCATTAATGCTCGTTCCAATTACATACACATTGCCCAAATCATCCGCTTTAATACCTTTAGCAAAATCATCTTTATCCAAAACACTGCTATAGGTCTTAGTCCATTTGTGTGTTCCATTCGAATCGTATGCTATTGTTATAAAATCGTATGATGTTCCAGATCTTTTTGTATTCCCAACGACATAAACATAACCACGCTTATCAACATCTAAACTGACAGCATAATCATCCGAATTGTTTCCTGGTGCACTATACCGAGCTACCCATACCTGATTACCATTAGCATCGTATTTGATAGTAGCAATATCAGACCAACCGACTTCATCAGAACTAGATCCAGTTACATATACATGCCCATTATCATCAACTTTAATTGCAGATGTAATATCAGATAGTATATTAGGTCCAAAATATTTTCTTATCCATTTTATATCACCTGAACTATCGTACTTTATCGTCGTATAACATAAATACCAAGAACCCCAAAAAGTTTCATGACCAGTTACATAAACATTTCCCTGTTTATCCACAGTAATAGCTACTGGTTCATCCATTAAATTTGCTGCTCCATTATAACGTTTTTCCCAGCAAATATTACCGGTTGGGCTATATTTTATGGTTAGAAAATCGTATTTCGTGTTTAAACCTTCACTTTTCGACAAAACGTAAAGATACCCTTTATTATCGATAGTTGCATCAACAGCAGCGGTTTTAGAAATTGTACCACCATTATATCCCGAAGTCCATTTTTTCATTCCGTCCGCGTCGATCTTCATCGTTATATAATCTTCGGCTGTTGTATTCTTCCAGTTATAACCTGTTACATATAAATTCCCCTTCGAATCAATATTCATTGCCGAAGTATAACCGTACACATACGGAGGCTCAAGAAAATTCAATGTATATATCTGGTTACCGAGTGTGTCATATTTAATTAGGGCTTTATTACTTAGGGCGTAAATGTATCCTAAGCTATCCAACTCGATTCCTCGTGCGTCATCACCCGCTTCATAATTATACCTCGCAACCCAGCGAATATTTCCACCGCGATCGAGTTTTATTGTCGCAACATCATGTCCATTTACATTTCCACTACTTCTTCCTGTAACATATACGTTTTCTTCATTATCAACAATTATATCTTTACCATAATCTTCAGTTGAATAACCAATAACATCGTTATCATATCTTCTCATCCATATTTGATTACCTGAACTATCGTATTTTACGATAAGATAATCATACCACCATGGATTTCCAGAAATAGTACCAATTGTGTAAACATTCCCTTTATCATCAACCACAATACCGTCTGACCAATTACAAGGATTACCACCGCTATTGTACTGAACCGCCCAAAGTTGGGTTCCATTCTTATCATATTTCACGGTATAATGATCCCACCATAAACCGCGATACCCAGAGCTACTTCCTGTTACATATACATTTCCAGAATTATCAATATCAATCGCTTTCGCAGCATTATATGAATTCCATGTGCCAGGTCCACTAAAAGTATTATACCAGAGTTTAAATCCATCTGTATCGTACTTAATTGTTTTATAATCGGCGTCGGCATTTCCGTCAGAACTCGAACCTGTTATATATACATTACCAATCTTATCCACCTTCATTGCGGTCGGGCTCATAGCCTCTTTGGCAATCCAAAGCTGTTCGCCCCCTGAATTATATTTTACAGTAACCGTATGAATATAAGAGCTCCGTCCCGTTACATATATATTACCCGAACCATCGATATCGAGAGCTACCGCGAAATCATCCGAATGGTTTTGACCGTCGAATATTACAGCCCATAGTCCGTTTCCTGTGGAATCATATTTAATTGTAACGATATCATAACCGTTTGGTAAATTCTCACTCGACCCCGTTACATATACATTTCCTAAACGATCGGTCTTTACGGCTATAGCCTTATCAATTTTTGGGATTTGCCCCGAAAGATAATATTTAGCCCATTCCATTTTTAGGGAGTCATTATTAACACTTGAGATAATCCGGGAATCATTTTCTGTCGAACGAGTACCTGATGATTTGTGTAGTTCATTGGGTAATTGAATATTGTAATAATTCCACCAAAACGGATTGTATTCACTTTTATTACGTTCAATGTAATCTGGTAAGTATTGTGAAAGAAGAAATTCTTTCGGGCTGATTAATAATAGGAAAATGATAATAAATTTCTGAAATTTCATTATATTTTTCATAAAAAAATGGGATCCATTTGAAAGTTATTTAATTACTACAGTATGTATCTACTCAAATCTCTATTCTTCACGATTCTTGCAAGTTTGTCCTGAACCATTTATATTTCCTAACGATTTATAAAAATTAAATTTATCGAATTAATACCATTTTCTTGACTGAGGTGTAACTACTTGCATTCAATGGATTCGATGAACTCACCACCAATTTATAAAAATAAACGCCACTTGTCAAATTTATTGCATCAAATTCTACAGATTTATATCCTGCTTCTTGGAATCCATCAACCAACTTCGCAACCTCTTTGCCTAATACATCATATATTTTTAAGGTTACGTAGCCGTTTTCAGGTAAATCGTATTTTATTACTGTTGTAGGGTTGAACGGGTTTGGGTAATTTTGATATAATGTAAAGTTTTCAGGTATATTTTCTTCAGTAAATGTTTTATAAAATTCACACGGTCTCGGCAGTGCTGCTTGCGCTTCTACAAAAAGAATATCGTTTTGTGAACTTCCAATATATAGATTACCATTGCTGGATAATAAAATTTTATCTTCTCCGCTGCCGGGTCTTGTTAACCAATATTTTGTGTTATTCTGCCACTTAATATTCCAATTTATATTTATAGGATATTGTGCATCCTTAATAACTATCGGCATTCTTTTTATTTTTTGATTCGGTAAGACAGTTTCGATAAATTTATTAGATTGAAACCGCACGTTAAACAATCCTTTCGGAGTAACAGGCGGCATTTCAAAATCGCTGATTCCTAAATTTACTGCGCGACCAGCATTTCGCGTGTACATTGTTTGAGTATTGCCATTTGCATCTGTGATTGTAAAATTATCGAGTGTTGAAAGTGAGGCAACAGGATCGCAAGGGTTCGGCGGCTGCGGTGCCGATTGAGTGGTAAATACCCAAGTATTAGACCAGTTACTCGTAGCTATATCGGAGGAGGCATTCACTCGCCAGCAATATTTTGTACTGTACGATAAGCTTACTTGTTTAAGTGTATCGGTTATTGAAGGATCATCAAAAATGAGATTTGTAAAACAGTTGTTAGTAGAAATTTGTAAACGATACGATACGGCATCGGTCGATTTTCTCCAGCGGAAGATTGGGTTTATCGATATTCCCGTTGCACTGCTATCCGGTTTAACAAGTTTTGGAATTGGGGATGCACCTGGCGGATTAGCGGATGGTTGATCTGCACAGAATGCTGGTTGATTTAACGATGTAGTAGAATTTATGTTCAATTTCAATATTCCACTTTGATTAGCTTTCACCCAGTAACCAAGCCCAGGTATTATGGTATCAGCAACATGATATGCACCATTCCTGTAACCATAAAGATATGAACTAATTATTCCAGGGGGATCAGAAGTCGCTTTTGATTTCAATAAATTTAACGAGATAGAACCTATCATATTCCAACCTGCAACCAAATTAATTTCATGATTTAAAATTGGAGGACCTTCATATTCGTAGGTATGACCTTGGTTAAACTTTACCCAATAACCTTTTCCATTTTCAAGTGTACTTTTCGGGACATATCCGCCGCTCTCATAAGTGTAAGCAGGAGTTATCGCATCCGGATACACGATGCTTTTGTCGTAATTACTAACTATGTTCGGCACACTTAACATATTCCAACCAATCGGAATTTTTGATTTTATTTTAAAATTACCGTTTACGGTTAATTGAGAGTTGGTACCAAAACTCCAAATAGAGTTTGCACTTATAAAAAGATTTCCACCTGATGCGATGTTAATCACAGAGTTGTTACCAAGTGAAATCTCAGCTCCGTTGCCGATTATTAATGCGGACTTTCGTTGAGCGGTCAGTGTAATGTTATCTGCAATTGTTAATTTTAAATCTTTTAGTTTAGAAGGTTCAGGGTAAAGATACGGATCAATTATTATTTCATTATTTGGTAACTCAGGATCCCCTGGACCTATTATATTTGTATTTATATCTACAATAGCTGGAGAAAGAAGTGTATCGGATGTAACACCATCCAAAGGTAATATATTTGGGAAGAAAAAATCTCCGTTACGCTGATTCTTCGGTATAAACTGTAGCTCATTCCAAACGCGATATACTTTGTTGTTTTCTATTTCAAATAGAGAAGTAATTTTCCCAGATCTAATATAAACCCGAGAGTTGATACTCTTTGAATTATCATAAGTTATTATTATATCACAACCAGGATCATCTGGGAAATTTGAATCCATAAAATCAATGTAAAAAATATATTCTTTTTCAATAGTCAATCCTTTATTTTTAATTTTAATTTCATATATCCCGTAACCTATCCAGTCAAAGAAGCCTGGTGCCCTCGGTCCACCTGCACCAATGTAATCAATATATATTGTTTTGGGTATATCACCCTCACTCCAAATTATATCATGATCTACTCCAATAATACTTTGTGGTTCAGAAGAATTAGGGCAGCCAACCATATCATCCTTTCTCTGGTATTCGTGACTGTATATTTTCTTCTGCGCTGGACAATATAATCCTTTCATTACATCTCCAGAATATATAGTCCCAACTTTTTTAATCGAAAAATAGATATTGCCAGATGAACCAAAATTTTCAACTTTAAAAATCATATCAGAAGGGATAAATGTTGAACTCTGTGAATATCCCAAATTATTGAAAAATATAATAAAAAATGAAATTAGAAAAATCATAAATTTTGTTTTCATAGTAATATTCCTCTTATATTATGTTTGTGATAATTCATTAAAAAAATCATTATTATTGCAAATTCACATTTTCACTATTTAATAGCCACAACAAACGGATAAAAACCACTATAGTAAACTGTACCGTTATCAGAAATAACAATTGAATATACAATATTACTAAAATAATTGAAGGAAAAATCGATAATACCAAATTCATTAATACGTATCATTTCAAAACGATTCAACGAACTTCCATCAGTTCCGAAATACATTCTTCCTTTATTATCAATTACAGGATATGATTCAACTGAAAATTCTAATTTTAATTCCCATAATAATTTTCCTTCCGTATTGTACAGGTAGATATTATTTCCCATATATGATATAATATTTCCATTAGGTGTGATTGCAGGCGTTGCTCTTGGTAATTCTCCAAAACCCTTTCCTATCCATTTTAATTTGCCTTGACTGGTAAGGCAATAAAGATTGGGTTGTTGAATTTTATAAAAATAAATATTTCCATTTCCATCAATTACTAAGTTTAAAAAGTTTACCCCAGCACTGTCAGTATATCTCCACTTTTCTTTTCCATCAGGATATAGTGCGATTAATGCTTTATCATACCAACTGTTATAA
Source organism: Bacteroidota bacterium (assembly GCA_030017895.1). NCBI lineage: Bacteria > Pseudomonadati > Bacteroidota > Bacteroidota bacterium. The sequence continues at coordinate 24,570 of JASEGV010000021.1, forward strand.
TATATTATTCCATCTTTATCTACGGTTGGAGAGCACAAATTATTTGCTCCATCTTTAGTCCAAATAATTTCACCTCCCAAACTATTTAATGCAATTAATTTTCCCCAGTATGGATTTTCATATGTGCAAAAGTAAATTATATTATTTTTTGATATTGCTGGTGATGAATACGTCGATGAAATATTTGTCTTCCATAAATTTTCTCCCAGCGGTGTATAAGCTGCCGTTAAATCTCCTTGGAGTGTATTTGAGCTAATAATTATTGTTCCATCATCTTTTATTGATATAAAAACACCAACTCTTGCGTTATATCCTTCAACAACCCATAACAAATCTCCATTCTCGGAGAACGCATATAAAAGGGTATCGGAAAACCTACAGCCGATATAAACATTACCCTCAGGGCCTACACTCATCATACCAACTCTATGAGGAAAATCGCGCCTCCACAAGATTTTAGCACTTGTATCTTCTAAACCTTTTGGATATGGGTAAACCACATTATGTCCTCTTCCGCTTGCATCGTATCTCACCATTGGCCATTGTGGAACTTTTAGAATTGCTTCATAAACCTGAAAATTTAGGACAGTATCACCTAGGACAAAAACATTTTCAATTTTCATCGGTTCAATCTTTGGTTTTGTGCTGTCCGTGTTTTCTATAGAAACAGTATACACATTGCTTGAGTCTTGGTAAAGGTCTTCAACATAATAATTATTGGTTTTTCTAAAAACCTCAGCAGTTGTTCCGCTTGTTATTATATTATCAATGAACAACATCTTCCTTACTTGTCGCTTATCTCTAATACTCACCGAGTAAAAATAAATGCCATTTGCCACTTTTCTTCCTAAACCGTCTTTGCCATCCCACTGTACTTGTCCAATATTCTGTCCTGTGAACTCTTGTTGAAATGTTTTTACTCTCTGTCCTAATATATTATAAATACTAATTAGAACCGGAGATTGTTGTTTAATTTGATATGTAATAGTAGTTTGTTCTGAAAATGGGTTCGGATAGTTTTGGTAGAGTTTAAAATCTGTAATTTCTTTGTCATCGTTCTCAACTCCCGTAATCGTTATAATGTAATTCCCCGAAGAATCGGACAGCGAAATAAATTGGCGGTTGGTATCGACAGCATTTACAAAACATATCTTGGCTCGGTTAACTGGTATGCTGTTAGTAGTGGTTATCTTTCCGCTTATAATGGTCCCAGAATAGGAAAACCCCAGTTTTACCAATAAAAAGGTAGTTAAAATAATGATACAAAATTTTCTCATAGATACTTTTCTACGGCGGAAGTAATATATTCTCAGTTTCATCTGCCTTCGCGTTATCTTTGTAGGCATAATAAATAAAAGATATTTATAAAGCAAATTTTAAACGTAAAAAATTACCTTCAAAAGTAGGAAAAACGATGTGATTTATGTCAAAGTAAATTAACTTATAGCAAATATTTTATGAATGGTTTGCACTAACAAACCTATAGGTAGGGAAAACATCAATAAAAAAACCTCCGGGCTCCACAAAAAAACCCGGAGGTAACCAAACTGAGTTTACAGGATTAAACAACTCCTTGATTTAACATAGCATTAGCGACTTTCAAAAAGCCACCGATGTTGGCACCGTTGACATAATTACCGGGCGTTCCGTATTCTTTGGCAGTTTCTACACAAGTGTGATGAATGTTCTTCATTATCGAATGTAATTTTTGATCAACCTCTTCTCGCGACCATGGTAAACGCATGCTGTTTTGTGTCATCTCAAGTCCCGATGTGGCAACACCCCCGGCATTGGATGCTTTGCCGGGTGCATATAAAATTCCGCCATCCTGAAACACTTTTACACCTGCAATTGTTGTAGGCATATTTGCCCCTTCAGCTACATATTTACAACCGTTCTTTACTAATTCTTTTGCATCGTTTTCGTCAAGCTCGTTTTGAGTTGCGCAAGGAAGCGCAATATCGACCTTCACACCCCACGGTCGTTTGCCGGGATGGAATTGTACTTTGAATTTATCGGCATACATTTTAACTTCATCCTTACCGCTTGCACGCATATCTAACATAAAATTAATTTTTTCGCCTTTGATACCATCTTTATCGTGAACGAATCCATCCGGTCCTGAAATTGATAAAACTTTAGCCCCCAACTCGGTTGCTTTGAGAGCCGCCCCCCAGGCAACGTTACCGAAACCGGAAATTGAAACTGTTTTTCCATCGAAAGTATCATTCTTGGTTTTTAACATTTCTTCAGCAAAGTAAACTACACCAAAGCCCGTAGCTTCGGGTCTGATCAGTGAGCCGCCCCAGCTCAATCCTTTACCGGTTAGCACGCCGGTAAACTCGTTTGCCAATCGCTTGTATTGACCGAACATGAAACCGATTTCACGTGCACCGACCCCGATGTCGCCGGCGGGAACGTCAACATCGGCGCCGATATGGCGGAATAGTTCAGTCATAAAACTTTGGCAGAACCGCATAACTTCATTATCGCTTTTACCTCTTGTATCGAAATCGGCTCCACCTTTGCCGCCGCCCATCGGCAGTGTAGTTAAACTATTTTTATATACTTGTTCGAATGCTAAAAATTTCAAAACGCCTAAATTTACGGAAGGATGAAATCGCAAACCACCCTTGTAAGGTCCGATGGCGCTATTCATTTGAATTCGAAAACCGCGGTTAATCTGAACTTCACCTTTGTCGTCCATCCACGGCACCCGGAAAATTATTACCCGCTCAGGTTCTACCATTCGCTCCAAAATTTTTGCTTTTCGATATGCGGGGTTACGCTCTAAAACTAAATCTAACGATTCAAATACCTCTTGAACTGCTTGATGAAATTCCTTTTCACCTGGATTTTTAATTTGTACCTGTTCAATTAAATTGCTAATGTACTCAGTCATTTTATTCCTCGTTTAATTATTTGAAAGAATGTTGTTTATGATAGGTCTCTTAAAATCAATCCCAAAATAACAATTTTTATTGTATTTAACAAATAAAATATTTTCTGAAAAAGTTCGTATATTCAACATTATGAAACAAGAATTTAAAGGTAAAACTTTTATTATTACAGGAGCTTCGAGCGGAATCGGAAAAGCCGTTGCCAAACTTGCGGTTGAGCGGGGTGCCAACGCGACCATTACAGCCAGGCGATTGAACGAACTGCAAATAACAGCAAAAGAAATTAACCGTCAGAACATCGAGATTGTTTCTGCTGATATTACAAACGAAGCAGATAGAGAATTAGTTATCGAAAAAACAGTAACCCGATTCGGCGGTATCGATGTGTTGGTTAATGCAGCAGGAATTATCGGAACGGGAAATATTGAAAACACAACTCTCGCACAATGGGACTATATGATGGATGTAAATTTGCGTTCGTTGTTTCGACTGATACAACTGACGCTGCCGCATCTGATTGAACGAAAAGGGAACATCGTAAATGTTTCGAGTATCACCGGTGTGCGTGCCTTCCCGAACGTACTCGCTTATTGTGTCAGCAAAGCAGGGGTCGATCAACTTACACATTGTGTTGGACTTGAACTTGCACCGAAAGGAGTCCGCATAAATTCTGTTAATCCCGGTGTTGTGGTAACAAACTTACATCGTGCCGGAGGAATGGAAGAAGAAAAGTATAACGCATTTTTAGAACACAGCAAAACAACTCATCCACTCGGCAGAGTCGGGCAACCAGAAGAAGTAGCTGAATTGATTTTATTTCTCGCATCCGAACGGGCTGGCTGGATAACGGGCAGCAGTTACAGCATCGACGGTGGACGATCGCAAACATGCGCAAGATGAAAGGAACATTTATGAAGAACAAAAAAAATCAAAAATTATCAATATCTACACGGGCAGTTCACGGTAAACGTTTATATGCTTATACAGGACCTGTTGCATTACCAATTTACCAGACCAGCACATACCGTTTTGAAAACTCGAAACTCGCAATCCGTTATGCCGAAGGGGACGAATCGGTTTATGTTTACACACGGTATCACAATCCTACTGTGAACGAGGTTGAGAACAAAATTGCATTTATGCAGGAAGGCGAAGCAGCAGCTTTGTTTTCTTCGGGGATGGCGGCGATAAGCACCGCGATACTTTCGCTCTGCAAATCGGGCGACGAGATTGTAAGCATTCCCTCGTTATACGGCGGAACTTACCGCTTTTTCAGAGATACATTGCCCAATTACGATATAAATGTAAAATATGTGGATGTGAATTCGTTGGACGACTTGAAATATCTCATCACTCCCAAAACAAAAATTGTATATCTCGAAACTCCGACAAATCCAACGCTCGACATTGTCGATATAGCAAAATTAGTAAAACTTGCACGCGGTGCGGAGAAGGAGTTTAAATCCAACATAACAATCATTATTGATAACACATTTGCTACAATAATCAACCAACAGCCGTTCGATTTTGGAGTCGATTTAATCATCGAAAGCATTACAAAATATTTAGGCGGTCACTCCGATTTAGTTGGCGGTGTAGCAATCGGTAGTAAGCAACTCATTAAGAAAATAAAAACTTTAGCAAAACATTTAGGGGGTTGCGCCGATCCGTTTGCAGCTTTTTTACTTGATAGAAGTTTAAAAACTTTCGAACTTCGTGTAAAAAGGCAAACTGAAAATGCCTTCGTATTAGCAAAAGCATTATCGAAACACAAAAAGGTGAACCGTGTTATTTATCCCGGACTTGCTTCGCATCCAAAACATCAGCTTGCAAAAAAGCAGATGACCGGTTTCGGAGCTATGGTTACAATCGAAGTAAAAAGGGGGGCGAAGGGGGCTGTTAAAGTCTGCGATAATTTAAAAGTGGCTATTAATGCGATGTCGTTAGGAGGGACAGAAACCCTCGTCAGCATTCCGGTTTATTCTTCGCATGTTAATATGTCGGGTGAAGAACTTGCACGGCATGGAGTTACACCGGGTATGATCCGCATTTCGGTTGGTGTCGAAGGAATCGACGACCTCGTGAACGATTTTAATCAGGCATTGGATAAAAATTAATTTCGTTGAATGGCTCGGGAAATAAAATCAAATAGAACTATCAGCGAGGCAGAAAAGATTGTATCGCAAAAAGAGGATCTGCGGCTGATTAATAAAGCTTTACGCGGCGACCAAACAGCTTACCAAAGGTTGGTTAATAAATATAAACCAACTATTACATTTGTATTGTATCGAGTTGTACAGGACAAAGATGATGTTGAAGATGTTGTTCAAGAAGTTTTTATAAATACTTTCAGGGCTTTGAAGAGCTTTAAAAAGGAGTACTCTTTTTTCTCTTGGATATATAAGATTGCATTAAACAAAGGCATCGACTATTTACGAAAGAAGAAGCTTAAAACTTTTTCAATTGATAAACCTATAGCAGCCAAAGACGGCGAAGTGCATTACGAAGTTCCCGATTCAACTTACGAGCCGGATAAACATATAATAGCAAGCGAGAAATCTGCATTAATCCAGGCGGCAATAGATAAACTACCACCTAAATATAAGCGTGTTATAATTATGCGGCATATGGAGGAGAAAGATTATTCCGAAATTGCCGAAGAGTTAAAACTTCCGATTGGCACTGTAAAAGTTCATATCTTCCGCGCAAGGGAGCTATTGAACAAATATCTGCGTCATAAAATCCGCCACTATTGAAACTTAATTTTTTGCAAAGCGTAAAGAGTTTAGAGTTTTATGAAATATTCTAAAAAATATAGTATTTTCCTTTTTTTCCTTTTCTTTACCACAGCCGCAGCGGCGTATAACCTTTTGTTGGACGATAAAAGATACCAAAAGGAAACCCCGTACGGCAATGAAAGAGAGCTAAAAGTAAACATCGAATCTGCTTTTGGTAAACTTGTTATCGGCAAATGCGATGATGAGAATGTTTTCAGTTACGATGTTTTACGCAATCCCAAATTGGGCGACCCAACCGACCAGATCAAATACACGATCATTGACAGGATAGGATATTTAGAAATCCCAAGTCCCGGCAGCGAGCAGTCGAAGAAAAAATCGTTTCACATAAGCAGTATAGAATCTGAAAAGTGGATATTAGACCTTACCGGCAGAATTCCAATTTCATTGGATATTCAATTAGGTGCGGGTAAAGGAAATTTTGATTTCACAGGTTTAAAGTTAAAGGATTTGGATATTTCGACCGGGGCAAGTTCTGTTACAATCATGTTTAATAAATTGAATCAGCAGACGATAGAAAACCTCAACATCGAAACCGGAGTTAGCAGGTTTAAAGCTTATAATTTATCCAACGCAAACTTCAACAAACTGAAATTCAGCGGTGGGATTGGCTCGTACGAGCTTGATTTCAGCGGCGAATTAAATAAAGAAGTAGATGTTGACATTGAGATTGGTTTGGGATCGATTACTATTTTAATTCCAAAATATGTGGGCGCCAAAGTTTACTACGAAAAGAATTGGATATCGAACATCGACCTAGACAGAGATTTTGATGAAGCACAAAATAATGAATACGTAACCTCGAACTATTCCGGAGCAAGTGGTAAGATGAATATCCAGATAGAAGCAGGGTTCGGAAGTGTGAAGGTAAAACGACTAAAGTAAATGGAGACCACCTGAACGGCAGCCTCCATCTCAACGAATTTTATATCGCGATACCTAAACCTAAAAGCGCAACAGGTTGGTTGGAGTAATTGTACTCTGCATTAATATGGAAAATAAAAAATTTCAATCCTAAACCTGCTGTGATTCGAAATGTATTCTCACCGTTCATCGTAATTTTAACTTCTGTCGCTGCAACGCCCGGAGGTGTCCATTGATATTTGAGTTCCATCGAAGAAGTTTCATAAGCAAACCCACCATAAAAAGTTGCAAATAATAGTGTCTTGCTGATTTGCGTTCCAAAACTTAAAGCCGAGGCTTCAATCAAAGGTTTTAATTTTAAATTTTGGTACATAATATGAGCTGACCAATCGAACGGTAAAGGTACAAACCATTGTCCAATATTATGTTGCAAGCCGAATCCAAGAAACGAAAACTCGCCGAAGTCGCCTATCTTGGTAGTTGGGTAATAACGAATTAATGCACGGGTTCCCAAAATATTACCTATCGCAATATGCGGAACTGGAATTAAAAAAATACCCGAATTCATACCATTAGCTAATCTAAGTGTGTCACCAGGTATTATGCTGCCGGGTACTATTGTCCCATCAGTGCCAAAAATTGTGGCAGTTTCTACGGGGGTTGGGTACTTATTTATTGGGCGGTAATAATTTAAATCGCTTAAATCAGCTTGAAATTTTTTAGCTTCGTCCGGTATTAATGCAAACATAAATTTTGCACCCACATAAACATCAATTCCGGTTGAAACATCGGCGGTGTGAAAAATACCCGAATTTAAATTGGCGCCGAAGGCATTCACGAACGGCTGCATATAACCTTTTGCGTAACCTTTTCCAAATTTCTGCAAACGTTCTTCAACCGTTTGAGCAGTAACTGCCGAAACGAATAAAAACGAAAATACTGTTAAGCCAGTAAATACTTGTAATAATTTTTTCGCAACGTTTTGTGTTGTCAACATTTAATTCTCCTATTATTGTTATTTACAAATTCGATAAATAATACTTCATACTCTTAGGGACATTTGTAATTATCCCATCTACATTTAAATTCACCATACTGTCGAAATGATTGCGGTTTTCAATTGTGTAAACAAAAATCATTTTCTTTTCCTTGTGTGCATCGATTACCATTCGTTCGCGCAAATAATTTCGACTGACTACAATGACATCTGCGAGATATTGTTTAGCGAGTGAAATAGGGTTATTGACTAAATGAATAACTGGGCTGTAAATAATTCCTGTCATCAATGTGCTATCTAATTGTTTTACTTTTTTCACCAAAGAATGTTCGAACGATGTAATGAGGAGAGATTTATTCAATTTATATTTGTGTGCTAACTCGACACAACTGTTTATTATCTTATTTTTATTTTTAATTTTCTGTTTAATTTCGATGTTTATCCCAACCTTTTTGTTTACAAGTTTAAAAACCTCCTCCAATGTTGGAATTACTTCAACAGAATATTTGGGATTGAACCACGACCCTGCATCAAAATTTTTTAATCCCTCTAAATCAAAATCCTCAACCTTCCCTCTGCCACTCGTAGTACGCTCGAGGCGTGAGTCGTGAATCACAACAACCTCGTTGTCGTGCGAAAGACGAACATCAAGTTCGATAGCATGCGTCCCTTCGTCGATAGCTTTCTTAAAAGCAGCAATCGTGTTTTCAGGAGCCGTTACCGATGCGCCACGATGGGCAATAACAATCGGTTTATCTGTTCTTGTTTTCCAGGAAAACAATTTAGTTCTTCAATATTGAATTAATTTTATTATAAACGTTTTCTATTTTTCCAAAACCATCGACGACATGAAGAAAGCCTTCGTCTTCATAATATTTCTTTACAGGAGCTGTGGCTTCTTTATAAACTTTCAGCCGCTTTAAAACCGTTTCCGACTTGTCGTCGTCGCGCTGAATCAGATTCCCGCCACACTCGGTACAAATATAATCATAAATTTTATCATTATGAATATTATAGATTCTATGGCATTTAGAACAGCTATATCTGTACTTCAGCCGGTTCATTATTTCAGCATCATCGACATCAAGATAAATAACAGCATCTATAGCGATACTCAATTCCGAAAACAGTTTTTTTAAAGCGTCGGCTTGCACAACCGTTCGCGGGAATCCATCCAAAACGAAACCATTTTTGCAACCGTTAGAGGTTATCACGTTTCTGATAATTCCAATCATAATGTCATCTGAAACAAGCTTACCTGCTCCAATAACATCTTTGGCTTTTTTTCCCAATTCGGTTCCTTGGGCTATTGCACTTCTGAGTATGTCGCCGGTAGATATGTGCAGTATATCAAAATTTTCAGCAAGCAACTTCGCTTGTGTCCCCTTACCAACACCCGGTGGACCAAATAAGATTATCTTCATATATAAATATAATGTTTTGTTGCATTTGTAGCAATTTATTTCGATTTATTTTTAACAGCCAATTGTCCGCAAGCTGCGGCAATATCCTCGCCAGCACTGGAACGGATAAAGACGGTAACGTGATTTTTTCTAAGGGATTGGGCAAATTTTTCGGTATCTTTGCGGGATACCGGACGCAGTTCGCCAGCAAAACCACGAGGGCTGATAAAACTGATACTGTGGAACGGTATAATGTTTATTTTACAAGGGATCGTTTTCGACACCTTGATTATAGCTTTCAAATCTTTTTCGGTGTCGTTCACTCCGGCAAAGAGGATGTATTCAAACGTAACCCGCTCTTTTGTTTTGCTGTAGTAATACTCTATTACGCCGAGAAGTTCCTGAAGGTTAAATTTTTTATTCATCGGCATAAGCTGTGTGCGGGTTTTGTTGTTCAAGCTGTGGAGCGAAACCGCGAGTTTTATTTTTTTGCGCTCGTCAGCCATGCGTTTAATGCCTTCCACCCAGCCGGCAGTGGAGAGTGTAATTCTGCGGGCGGGAATGTTCATTCCGTTAACGAGTATATCAACGGCATTCATTACGTTATCGTAATTCATCAGCGGCTCGCCCATTCCCATAAAGACTAGATTCGTTATCTTTTTACCCGTAAACTTTTTGGTTTGTAAAACCTGATCCACAATTTCACTCGCCGTAAGATTTCTTTGAAAACCCATAGCACCGGTTGCACAAAATGCACAATCTAACGGACAGCCAACCTGCGTTGAGACGCAAAGAGTTAAGCGTTTTTGCTCATCTTCATCCGATGCTGCGCCGTTTTGGTAAGATGTAGCGGGAGGTATTAATACGCTCTCTATTCTTTTCCCGTCGTTCAATTCAAACAGAAACTTTGTTGTATTATCGTGTACGGATTTGTAGAAAGTTTCGAGTTTAATGTTTTCAATTTCTGCAAGTTCGTTCAATTTTACCCTCAACGATTTGGAAAATGTTGACATATCGTTGAACGATTCGGCTTCTTTGTTGTAAAGCCAATCGAACAATTGCTGTCCTCTGAACTTCTTCTCGCCGATGGAAAGAACAAATTCTTCTAATTCCTTTTGAGTTAATCCTTTAAGGTTGGTTTTCTTCATAACTGTTGATGCAAGTTAAGAAAATGCGGAGAGTGTTGCAAACATAAATAATACACACGATGTTGACAAATGCATTTTTTACTATTTGCATAAAAGGTAAGAAAATTATAGATTAACTTTGAACAATAAAGGTGAAGATATGAATAATACATCACTTGCTGATATAATACAGCTTAGTATACCGGAACGTCTTCAGATTGTGGAAGATATCTGGGATAGCATAGCGGCAATACCCGAAGCCATTCCCTTAACCGAAGATCAGAAGATAGAACTTGATAGAAGGATAGTGGAATATAAGCTAAATCCCGAGAAGGGTATTCCTTGGGAAAAGGTGAAAGAAAAAATTCAATCGACGAAATGAGTTACACTGTATCGTTCCGACCAGAAGCTGAATAAGATTTGCTCGACGCATTCCGTTGGTATGAAGAACAACGTAAAGGGCTTGGGTTGGAATTTTTCCAAGCTGTTGATTCCCGCGTTTCTTCAATCCAAGGGAATCCTGAAGCGTATCCGATTATTTATAAAAACGTACATCGGGCATTACTCCGTAGATTTCCATACTGCATATTTCCACTTTCGACGGAATCCAATTCATTGGCAAGAGCGTAAGTAGTGAAGGTTGCAAAAACTAATAGTGCCAGATCTATTGAGACAGGGCGCGATTCCCTCCACAAATTAATTATGTTCGACTCATTTTTCTCAGAGACTCGATGTTGAAAGTGAGGAGCACCTAAAACCTTTAGATTGCGTTTTTACTGATTTGGTATTATTTATTCATTGTCAGCATGTCCTTGAATGTATCCATATTCAGACAAGGGGGAATAGAAGGTGCTTATGGAAAGTATTTATAAATCTCTTTCCTGTGCAACACCCGGTAAAAAGTAATTTTACCATTTTCGAATTTAAATCCAATACGATAATCGCCTAATCGGATTCTGTAAAAATTCTTGAAACCCGATAATTTTCTATGATGGTGTAGCTGTTCTAAGTTTCCCATCTCCGGAATTTCGGTAAAAACGAGTTGCTTAATCTTTGATTGAATTTCTGACGGAAGCCGGTCAATATCTTTGAGGAATGTCTTCTTAAACGAAACTTGCATAATAAGATTTCTTACGCATTAAACCCGACTATCTTCTTTGCCTCTTCAATATCAACCTCATCATCATCCTCAACTTCTTCCATTGCTTTCCCGAGTCCGTAATCGAGCAATATATTTTCAATTTTGCTGAAACTCTCTAAATCAATCACAACTGCTTTAGGTCGTCCTTCATCATCGACAATATATGATTTTGTTAGGGTCATTGTTTTTCCTTCAAATTGGTCATTTATTTTTTACTTGATAAAGATAACTATAAAAGGGAACGAAATCAAAATTGTGCGATTTGCCTTCCGTGCAAGCAAATTAAAAGCGCCCGATCTCATCAACCGGGCGCGATACCCTCCACAAATTGGTTATGTACAACTCACTTTCAACTCAGAATCCAAGCGGAAAGTGAGTCGCACATTCTTCGTTTCTTATCTAAAAATTGTTAAACCAAGAAATTGATAATTTTCACTAAACTCAAATAAGACAGGAAATTTTTTTAAATCTTTTTTTCTTATTTCCCATGGGAAGTCGCCGAATTTTTCTTTGCCTCGTTTGTTCTTTGTTTTATTTATTTTTACATGTATAAGATGAGTGTCTACCGAGCACTCGACTCCGCTTTCTTGTAAAAAGACGATTCTTTCAGCAGCCATATTAATTTCATGTTTGTTGCTAAAGTAACTTGATTTATAAGAATTGTGAACATCTACATTCAAAATTGATCCATGAAACTTGATAGTGTCGTTAACGATTGTTGCTTCCTTCTTTGTTTTAAAAGTCTTCTTGGAATTTGGATTTAATTTAGTGCCTATTATTTTCAGACCCTTTGCCGGAAGTATATAATACGACTCACCTACTCCTTTGATTTTTCCGCAAATTTTACAACATACTTTTGCCTCTTTGGTCTTCTTATATCCATCCCAGTGTTTACAGTGTAAACCTAAAAATTCCCACGTTAAACCAAGTTGGTGATAGATATTAAAAAATATCTGAAGCTCCTTCTTACTAATTCCTTTTTTGTTTAGAAAATTATTGCTGATAAAGTCTAAGCTTTTAAAAAGTTTTTTTAATTCTTTTTTTACATGGTCTTTTTTCATTAGTAAGAATTTAAAGAAATAAGTGTGGAGAAACAAATTGGTTATGTGCGACTCACTTGCTTAACCTCCCGAAGGTTACCCGTGTTTTGTCTAAGTAAACCTTCGGGAGGTTTGCGATGTCTTACTTCATCAAAATTAATTTCGTCTTGTTATAATCCCAAGAAGTTTTCAAAATTTTCTGATGTAATTACTTGTGTTTTGCTTTGAGGATAAGCGTTTGTAAATGTTTTCGGGAACTTACCTTTTGCTTTTACATTCCACTTAAATTCGAACGCCGACAATCGTCCGCTCATCTCTTCGATATAATCAATCTCTTGTTGCATAGTTGTTCGCCAAAAATACCGCGACATATCAGTGCCTTTGTAATGTAAGTATTTCATACGTTCGCTGATAAGAAAATTTTCCCACAGAGCGCCGATGTCCGAGCGCATGTTTGGGGCGCTGAAATTACTGATAATAGCGTTGCGTATTCCGTTATCGAAGAAATAGATTTTTTTCCCCTTTTTGATTTCATTACGCACATTACGGTTGAATGCGGGGAGACGGAAAACAACGAACGCTTTCTCAAGGAGGTCTATATACTTTTCTACCGTCTCATTATCTGCATTCACAATCTGGCTGATTTCATGATAACTAACTTCACTCCCAATTTGTAATGCCAGTGCTTTTAGAATTTTTTCAAGCATCGCCGGCTTCTTTACGTATTCCAGGGTCAATAGATCTTTGTAGAGGTAACTTCCAGCGAGTAATTTTAATAATTCCTTTTCTTCACCGGGTTTGGTGATAATTTCAGGATAACACCCGAAAATAAGTCGATGTTCTATTAGCCGCTTTTCATCAATAAGTCCGTGGTGCTCGACCATCTCACCAAACGAAATTGGATAGAGAAGGTATTCATATTTTCTGCCTGTAAGCGGCTCGTTAGTTTTGTTGGCTAATTCAAAAGCTGATGACCCGGTTGCAATTACTTGCACATCTTTCAGATTGTCAGCGAATAGTTTTAACGTAATTCCTATGTTCGGAATACGCTGAGCTTCATCTATGAATACAATTTTATGTTTACCAATAATTGATTTCAATTTCGTTGAGGTTGTATTGCTCAACATCTCTCTCACATCTGGCTCATCTCCGTTGAGGAGGAGCGATGGTAATGATTGAGCATTGAGAACCGACTGAATCAGTGTAGTTTTACCTGATTGCCTTGGTCCAAGTATAATTATGACTTTTCCCTTAAAAAGGCGCTCTGTTATTTGTTTTTGTAATAGACGTTTTATCATATTTTGCGGTTGTAACCGCACAACAATATAATATATTGCGGTTGAAAACGCAAATCAGTAGTAAAAACGATAGATATTAGGGTTTCTAATTATTATGGTGTGGAAAAAAAACGCCCGATCTATTAAGAGCGGGTGCCATACCCTCCACAAATTGGTTATGTGCGACTCACTTGCTTAACCCCCCGAAGGTTACCCGTGTTTTGTCTTAGTAAACCTTCGGGAGGTTTGCGCTGTCTTACTTCATCAAAATTAATTTCTTGGTTTCTTCTTGTTTGCTTCTTGTAATAAAGTTCGGTAATTTAATAATGAGATCATTTTAATGGAATTAGCGCACGTGGTTATCAGATTCTCAAGACATGCAAAACGAAGAATAACGCTTTATAGGATTCAACAAATTGATATTGAAAATTCGATAGAAAAACACATGAAATCAGAGAAATTAATCTTTGGCAGGCACGAGTTTATTGATGAAGGATTGAAAGAAAAATATAGATTGCCAGTTAAAATAGTTATTGATATTGGTAAAGACTTAATAACCGTGATTACTGCTTATCCCTTGAAGAAAGGAATTATATAATGAAAATATATTATGATAAAGAAATAGATGCAGCGTATATCGAATTATCAACAGAAAAACCGGAAGGTGTTATTGAGATTAAAGAGGGTGTACATCTCGATATTACAGCCGACAACCGAATTGTTGGCATTGAATTTTTGGATGCTTCTAAAAAGATTTCACTTTCTTCATTATTTGAATACCAAGTAGCTGAAGATTTGGTTCATATTTAATTCAGAGTTCATTAAATAATAAAAGCGCCCGATCAATACGACTCGGGTGCTATACCCTCCACCATTCTCTAATCCACAAAATAGATTTCTTAGTGTCTGGAGTTGGGAGGGAGTTCCAACTTCCGACCAATCACGGTCAGTCGGCAGTAGAACTTCCTCCTAGTCAATGGTCATGTGTAATTCACTCTCTTGGTAAAACCTCCGACTTCTCAATGAGTTGAGTTATCAACTGGCGAGAGAAATTCTATGTAAGAAGTTGGAGGTTTATCAGTTCTATTTCATCAAAATTAATTTCTTGGTTTCGACGTAATCAGTCGCTTGCCGATCATTGATGGAGTGGGCTTGCAATCGATAGAAGTACACACCACTCGTCAAACCTGAAGCGCTGAAATTCACCTCGTGATACCCAGCTTCTTGCTTTCCATCCACAAGCAACGCCACTCTTTGACCAAGCGTGTTAAAAACACCCAGGCTTACATGCGATGCTTGCGGCAAAGCGTACTTGATTGATGTAGATGGATTGAAGGGGTTGGGATAGTTATGGTACAGAGCGTATTCTCTCGGAAATTGTTTATCCCCTTCAGCCATTCCGGTTATGATCGTATTGCTGAACGGACTCAAATTTTCGTGGATATCCATCGCGCGGACTGCGTAGTAACTGTTTCCAGGCAGTGGGCTTTGGTCAACATATTGTGTGTCTATCGTTGTTCCAAGCTCTACCAAATTAGCCGGAGATGTCCCTCGGTATAATACGTAGCTGTGGAGATCGCTCTCGCTGTTCGCATTCCAGTGCATGCTTACCTGTCCTGCGGCAAACGATGCCACGAAGCCTTTCGGTGCAAGCGGTGCAAGATTATCCACCGAGTAGCCGCTGTCAACGTTTGAATCATAAAAGACATTTGGATTGCTCGTATGAGCGGAGACCAAATAGTAATGCTTACCATCAGTTGTAGACATAGAGTCGTAAAGCGTCGGTGCTGTGTAGGAGTACTCAGAGAATCTGTGTGCAGGTTGATTGGCAATCCATTCCCAGAAATACGTTGCGCCGTTGGTTGAGGTAACCCTGTATGCTATGCCTTTGAAGTCGCCACTGATAGAAGTCATTGGAACGATTCCGGATTTTTGCACCGAACCTTGAGGGATTGCCCGCCAGATGCTGTAGAAGGGAAGGGTACTTACATTTGTGTCCAATGGTGATGCTTTCCATTTGACAGTGACGTGACTTCCTTGATCGTTAGGGACGTCTCGGATAGAAAGAATTCGTGGATGACCTATATTGTTGATATAAACGATAACTAGGGCTGAATTAGATATATCTTTTCCATCGGTGATGATATAGGAAAAGCTATCCACTCCAAACCAATCGCGACGAGGTGAATATATTACTGTTGTATCACCAGAACCGATGAAGATTCTACCGGAAGTTAAGCTCGTGTCGAGTGCGAATACTTTGAGCGTGTCTCCATCAGGATCACTATCGTTGCTAAGTAAATGAATTTGGATAATACTGTTTTCCGGTGTGGAAACTGTGTCATTTCTTGCGATAGGAGGATTGTTCGGAGGAGTTATAGTTTTCAGAACAAGACAAGACGATGTGAATGTTGTGTCGAGACGAAACCCACCTCCTATGTCTAAGCCATTGATGATATCAAAATTTCCACTTCTAGAACCGTAACACATGATTTGAAAAGTATCAATACCAATGGGTCTGAATCCATCTATGAGATTCAAATCAAGTGCACCGAGCAGAGTTGCAGTGCCAGTTACCTTTAGTCGGTCATATCGTGTCGTGTCGCGACCGCCAATTTCAACATGGAACATGCCCGAGCTGCTCTGAGTGTAGTTTCCAGTGATCCGTATCGAGCCAGCAGAAGTCCCAGGGCTTAAGATTCCAGCATTGTTCACGCCCGCGCTGATAATGCCGGAACCTGATAGCATTCCACCTTGGATGTCTATCGTACTATTTGATCCTATTGTACCACCGCCCAGCACGGTAATACCAGCAGTTTGTCTAAATCCTCCTCCAAAGTACAAGGTACCGACTTTCGCCTCTGCTGTGCCAGTGTTATTGAAAGTGGGATTAATCGACGTAGTACCTGTCGTGGTTGTCCTTCGAAACGTACCGTAGTTCTCAATATGAGGTGTAGGAGAACCAGATGTCCAGATGTTGATATCTGCTTGTATATTGAATGTCCCCCAATTTGCAATTACAGCACTGTTGCTCATCGTAAATGAACCAGTGCAAACAGTTGTTACGTTACTTCTGAGTGTGAGAGTTCGTCCATTGAGTGTTTTACTCACTGCACTAGTTATATTAACTGAACCACCTGTGTCAACAACTGTCATCCCTGTACCTAGCATCGTTCCACCTGACCAGTTGAAAGTTCCGCTTATTGTCAATGTACTATCTCCCGACAGAGAACCAGCAACAACAGCAAAGTTCACCGCTGGTATAGTCCCATTTACATTTACCGTTGCACCATTTACACGAGTAAATCCAGTACCTGTGAAGCTTGTACCAGTTTGTATTATATACGTACCCCCAGTGAAATCTATGTAAGCATTATCGCCCGTATTCCATTCTCCATTGCTTGTTCCTCCATTGGAAAGCTGAATTGTGCCACTGTAGCCTTGTACTGTTCCTATGTTATGAAACACCACATTGATTTGTGTTATTCCTGCCGTATTGGATTTTCGAAATGTTCCATAATTGTCGATACGTGGAGATGGAGAACCAGATGTCCAGATGTTGATATCTGCTTGTATATTGAATGTCCCCCAAT
>JASEGV010000022.1 GCA_030017895.1 Bacteroidota bacterium
TTTTATGGCAAAGATAATAAATATTTACGTCATTTCATACTTAACTTAACACTAGATGATTTTTTCAAAATAAAACTTAATATTCCAAAAAACAATATTAAACTAAATATTAAAATAGTTTCCATACTTATCCTCATTAATCAACATTTGTAATATCCTGATGAATAAATAATAATTCTTTAACTAGTGCATCCAACTGAATCGGATTAACTATCAGATTTTTTGATAGTAAATTTAAAAATACTCCCCTTGCCGTATTCGCTTTCGATCCAAATTTTACCTTTGTGTGCTTCAATTATTTCGCGACAAATCCACAAACCTAACCCTGTGCCTTTGATATGTTTAGAATCCGGTTCATCAACACGGGAAAACTTTTGAAATAATTTGTCCTGATACTCAGGTTTAATTCCGATACCCTCATCGGAGATAATAAACAGAATTTCATCTCCATCCTGCTCAACCACGTTGATAGCTACCTTTCCACCTGCCGGTGAATATTTTATAGCATTTGATAGAAGATTTTGAACAACCTGCCTGAGCTTCGGATGGTCTCCCTTAATAAACGACGCATTCGGATCGATATTGTAAGTGATAGTATGCCTATTTGATGTTCGCACAGAAACCAATGCATCCTGAATAAGCCGTTCAACATTCACAACTTTGAAAGCAATACTCACTTGCCCCGATTCGATGCGGGTAATCGACAAAGTATCTTCGGCTAATTGGTTCAACCGGTTGGCTTGAGTTACGATGAGTTGCATATATTCCTTAAAGCGTGGATTATTCTGAATATCTTCGTTTTTCAAGAGTGCTTTACCAGCGAGGATGATGCTTGATAATGGAGACCTGAAATCGTGCGAAACGATGCTTATAAATTCCGATTTCAAGGTATCTAATTCTGTAAGTTTTTGATTGGCAAATTTTATCTCTTCGTAGAGTTTGGCATTCGCAATAGCACTGGCAATCTGGTCGCACAAAGTTTGTAAAACAAGCACGTCCATTTCATCGAACGCGAACATTTTTTTGTCCTCGATATTCAACACCCCAACCAGCATTGCACCAACCTTGATAGGCAAAGCAAGTTCGGAACGCGTATTGTGGTTTTCAATTGATTTATATCGTGGGTCCTGCGCAACATCGTTTGCCAATATATATTCGCCATGCTTGGCTACCCATCCGATTATACCCTCACCGATATTTTGAGTGTAATCGCCCGGAAGCAGATCTAAATAATTACCTGAATGAGCTTTCAATATCAAATCGGAATTTTCTTCGGAAAGTAAAAACAGGGTTACGTCGAAGTAATTAAAATTTTGTTGTATTGCCTCAGCAGTCGAAACCAACAAATCATCAATATCGAGTGTCGAGTTCAATATTTTTGATATTTCGTTTGTCGATTCGATTTGAGTTATACGTTTTTTCGCATCTTCAACAAAATTTGCATTTTTAAGCGATACAGCTATTTGCAGACCATACAATTGTGCAATCACCAAATCGTCCTCGGTGTAATTATCTTCGTTCACCGAGCCAAATATTAAAGCGCCAACCTGATCTTGACCGCTTCTAATAGGAACCGCAAGAAAACTTTTTATACCGAACTCTTCAAACTTTCCCTCAAACGAATTACTATGTCCTACACATTTTTTAGCATTACAAATTACCGGCGATTGATTCCTTATTACCCAACCAGGTAAACCTTCTTCTACGCTAAAGTAAGTTTCATTTAATCCGGTTGCATCAGCAATTGGCGAAAGTGTTACAATACTATAAAACGTATGGACAGGACTTAAATATGCAAGTGATAATACATCGAATTCCATTAACCATTTAGATTCCTTCCGTAAGATATCATATATCTCGGCACGGTTGCCGACAGCATCTATTTGAAGAGTTATCTCGATCAGTGTATTTAACCTTTGAGTTAAACCATATCCTTTGATAAGCTTATTATCTTCTAATACAGATTTTTTATTTTTTGTTTTCATACTAATTACTGATTTTTACCTGTCCGATATTTATCGGTTGCTCATTGATATTAATTAATTTTTGTTGAATATTTTCTGCCCCTGTTTTTGATGCTACTATCACTAATCCAATTCCTAAATTAAATGTGCGACGCATTTCTTCCTCGGGAATCTCTCCGAGTCGCTGCATCAAATTAAAAATCGGATATCTATCCCACCCGAACCAATCAATCTCCAATTCCAATCCCTTCGGAATCAGACGCATAGTATTATTTTTTATTCCACCACCGGTTATATGGGCGATTGCGTGAACATCAGATAAATCTTTTATTTCTTTTATCGGATTTAAATACGAACGATGAGTTGTTAAAAGGCAATCACCTAATCGCATTCCTAAATCATCAATGAAATCGTCAATTTCATATTTTTCGAACAAGACCGAACGTGCAAGCGAGTAACCATTGGTATGCAAACCCGTTGAAGGGAGTCCAATCAGAACATCTCCGTCTTTTACTTTTTTACCGTTGATAATTTTTGCTTTTTCTACAATACCGAGAATTGTTCCTGCCAAGTCGTATTCATCTTCGTGATAGATGCCGGGCATCTCGGCAGTTTCGCCGCCAATCAAGGCACAGTTATTTTCGCGGCAGGCTTTAACCAAGCCATCCATAATTTGCTCGCCAACCTGTTGATTTAATTTTCCAGCAGCGTAATAATCAAGGAAGAATAAAGGTGTGGCCCCGCATACTGAAATATCGTTCACACAATGATTTACCAAATCTTGTCCGATTGTGTCATGCTTGTTCAACATAAAGGCAATTTTTAGCTTCGTCCCAACACCATCGACACTTGAAACTAATACAGGATGTTTATAATTTTCAAACTTCGCATCATAGAAAGCGCCGAACAAGCCGATATCAGAAAGAACTAATTTTGAAAAGGTTGACCGGGCTTTGAGTTTGAGTTTATTTACAAACTCGTCGCCTGCATCAATGCTAACTCCGGCAGATTTATATGTTTTGGACAATATTAAAATGAATAATTATGAATTTTACTAAACTCAATTAAACATTATTTATGTAAAAATGCAAAATTGCACAATAACCAATTTGTGAGTATATTTTTAATAAATTTTATTAAATACTATGAAAACTGTAACTATACGCAAGACTAAAGAGCAAATTCCCGTCGGGACAATAATTTGCATCGGACGCAACTACATTGAACACGCAAAAGAGATGCAAGCTGACATACCCGATAAACCGGTTATTTTTCTAAAACCGCCATCTGCAATAATTTATAACGACGATAATATTATAATCCCAAATATATCCAACGAAATGCATCACGAAGTCGAGTTGGTTGTTGTGATTGGTAAAGGCGGCAAAAGCATCCCTGCATCCGAGGCAAATTCACACATATTAGGTTATGCTGTTGGACTCGATATGACGCTTCGTGATGTTCAAGCAGAAGCCAAGAAAAAAGGATTACCCTGGACTGTTGCGAAAGGATTCGATACATCAGCGCCGATTTCAGAAGTTTTGTTAAAAGACGAAATTCCTGAACCACACAACCTGAATTTAGTTTGCCGTGTGAATGGCAACGTCCGGCAACAATCGAACACTGATAAAATGATTTTCAGCGTTCATAAATTGATTGAATATATTTCTTCAATAATTACACTTGATCGGGGCGATCTCATCTACACAGGTACACCTGAAGGTGTGAGCCAGGTTAATAACGGCGATACAATCGAAGCCGAACTTGCAGGTTACATCAAAATCACTCACAATGTTAAATCAGAAACAAAGTAGTTTTAATGATCAAAAATTTTTCTATCTATATATTTGTTCTCATATTTGCTTGTGCTCTTTTATTTTTTGGTTTCTTCTCTCCGTCAGAAAACAAAAACGAACCAGCGATTCCATCTTCTCCGAATGCAATAAATGAAATTTACGATAAGTTCGATTCGTTTACTTCCGATGCGGAAAAATATATTTGGCCCACAGATGCAAGCAACCGAGTTACATCCTCGTTCGCAGAATTCAGAAACAATCACTTTCACGGCGGTATCGATGTAAGCACGAATAAAAAAACCGGATTCAGGGTATTCGCATCGCGCGAAGGTTACGTTGCACGAATCCGTATAATGCCCGATGGTTACGGGAAAATGCTTTATGTAAAACATCCCGACGGTTACTATACTACTTACGCTCACCTTAAAACCTTCAACAACGAAATCAACGAGTTTGTGCAAGAAGCACAATACAAACTGCAATCGTTTTACATCGACATTATGCTTGACCCTGAAATAATGCCTGTCAGAAGTGGCGATGTTATTGCCTACACGGGTGACACAGGTGCAGGTCCCCCGCATTTACATTTTGAAATACGGGATGAAAATCTGAATCCCGTTAATCCGTTTTTATTTCAAAACTTATACATTAGCGACAATCGTCCTCCTATAATTAAGAAAATTTTTGTAGCACCAGCTGGAATGAATTCGGAAGTTTTCGGAAAAATTACTCCTTACTTTTATAACAACCGAAACCGTGGTGGCATAAATTTAACAATCGCACAAACCATTCCGGTATCGGGCGATGTCCGCTTGGGAATCGAAGCGATTGATTTAGCTAACGAAGCTTCGAACCGATCGGGAATTTACAGCATCGAATTAATGCTGAACGACAGCTTAATCTACAAGGTAAAATTCGACCGCTTCCCCGACGCAGAAGCAAAACAAATTTTGCTCCATTATGATTTGCAAATGTTATACGCGGGCGATGGACAATTTCAAAAACTTTATGTTGAAGAAGGAAACCTTCTCCCTATTTACAATCGTATGCCTTACGGAAGCGGTATTATTAAAACTGAAACTATGCAGGAAGGGTTGTACACATTTAAGATTTCTGTAAAAGATTTCTCGGATAACGAAACTACACTCGAAGGAAAAATTTTAATCAGCCGGAAACCTGATATCCAAATTCAAAATATTTTAGATGGTCAACTCACTTTAACAGGAAGTAATCTTAATTCCATCGAGCAGATTTTGGTTTTCGGTAAATCGTCAGGTCAGGCGAATTGGAAACGGCACACGATACATAACGGACTTTTAAAAAGGAACGGTCCAAATATTATGTTACCTTTCGATGTAAATAAATATGCTATCTTGAAAATTGTTGCTGAAAACAAGTTCGGTATTGATTCGCCGCCTGTTTATCACTTCAACCGTAAATTCGATGGGGGTAATTACAATAATATCAAAATCGTTCGCGAACACTTTCAGGATTTTATTAATCTAACAATTACAACTGCCGGCTATTTCACAGATGTTCCTGTAGTTCAAATTTTGGAAGGAACTAAATCTAATTCCATCCAACTAAAAGCAGTAGAATTGAATAAATACAGCGGTTCATTCATTCCCGATATTTCACATTGGGGGGGGAAATTCATCAAAGTTAAAGCCGAAGTTAATGGTAAATTTGTAGAATTATCTGAAACCTTTTTTCTCTATCCGATTGCACCCAACAAATCGGATGAGTTCTCAATTGCTAACGGTAATTTAAAAATCGCTTTCGATTCGGGAGCTGTGTTCAAACCACTTTTCGTTACACTCGATTCAGCATTTTCTGAAGGCAGAACAGTTTACTCACTCAACCCTCAGGATGTTCTATTGAATAAAGGAATCAGAGTTTCAATGAAATCGAACAATCCAAACGATGCGTTGTATATTGTCAGGAAAAGAGATTGGGTTTTTCAAAACAAATCGGCAAACAGTAATTTTCTTACAACTACACTCACTCGCACGCTAACGGATGTAGGTTTGTTTGAAGATGGCACCAAGCCATTCATCAGCAACTTAAAACTACGAACACGAAATCGAAGACCATCAATCGCATTTCGATTCGGCGATGTTATGTCGGGGATTGATTATAAGAATTTTAGAATGTATATAAATAACGATTTAATAATACCAGAAATCGAAGGTAGCCGACTATGGTATGATGCCAACAATCCTTTACCAAAGGGAAATCATACGCTACGAATCGACATATCCGACAAAGCAGGAAACCAAAACGAATTTGTAACTAATTTCAGAGTTAAATAATGGCACAACTATCAAAAACATATTCTCCAAAAGAAGCCGAAGAAAAATGGTATCCTTACTGGGAAAAGCATAATTTATTTCACGCAAAAGCAAATCCTGATAAAAAGCCGTACACAATTGTAATCCCGCCACCGAACATCACTGGCATTTTAACTATGGGACACGTTTTGAATAACACAATTCAAGATGTGTTTGTACGTTGGAAACGAATGCAGGGTTACGAAACTCTGTGGATGCCGGGAACCGACCACGCAGGTATCGCAACACAAAACGTTGTAGAAAAATCTTTGTTGAAGGAAGGTAAAACCCGACACGATTTAGGGAGAGATAAATTTGTAGAGCTTGTGTGGAAGTGGAAAGAACAATACGGCAGAACGATCATTAAACAGTTGAAAAAATTAGGCACTTCGTGCGATTGGGAACGTGAGCGCTTTACTATGGATGAAGGACTTTCCGAAGCTGTTCAGGAAGTTTTCATCCGGCTTTACAACAAAGGTTTAATCTACAGGGGAAAATACATAATCAACTGGTGCCCGAAAGACCACACAGCAATCAGCGACGACGAGGTAAACCACATCGAACAAAACGGACATTTGTGGTTTATAAAATATCCGATTGTTAATTCAACTGATTTTGCAATTGTTGCAACAACACGTCCTGAAACTATGTTGGGCGATACCGCAGTTGCAGTAAATCCGAACGACGAGAGGTACAAACATTTAATTGGAAAAAATGTTTCGCTACCATTGACCGACAGAGTAATTCCGATAATTGCAGACGATTTTGTCGATCCGCAGTTTGGAACCGGAATGGTAAAAGTAACTCCCGCCCACGACCCCAACGATTATTGGATCGGTCAGCGGCACAATTTAGAGCAGATAAACATTTTCGATATCTCTGCAAACCTGAATGAGAATACACCGATTAAATATCAGAAGAAAGATCGTTTTGATGTACGCCGTGAAGTCGTAAAAGATTTAGAATCGCTTGGACTCTTACTTAAGATTGAACCACATACAAATGCAGTCGGTAGATGTTACCGCTGCGACACAATCATTGAGCCATATCTTTCCGACCAGTGGTTTGTAAAAATGAAACCGCTTGCCGAACCGGCACTCAAGGTCGTTTTAGACGGAACTATTAAATTCCATCCCGACCGATGGGTAAAAGTTTACAAACACTGGATGATAAACATACGCGATTGGTGCATATCGCGCCAACTTTGGTGGGGACACCGTATTCCTGTTTGGTACTGCGTAGGCGATGTAGAATGTAAGCTCGAATGCAAACAACCAATTGCTTCGAAAACAAAACCTGAAAAGTGTCCGCATTGTGGTTCCACAAATCTTAAACAGGACGAGGATGTGCTTGACACTTGGGCTTCATCGTGGCTTTGGCCCCTCTCAACCTTGGGTTGGCCTAAAGATAATGAAGACCTGCGATATTTTTATGCAACGGATACACTCGTTACCGGACCCGACATAATTTTCTTCTGGGTTGCTCGTATGATAATGGCAGGAATGGAATTTGCGAAAGACGTTCTGCTTCCAGACGGTTCACCGCGAAAAGAAGATAAATATATCGTTCCATTCCACGATGTTTATTTCACGAGTATAATACGCGATGCGCAAGGCAGAAAGATGAGCAAGTCGCTTGGCAACTCCCCCGACCCGCTTGATGTTATAGCTGAGTACGGAGCCGACGCACTGCGATTTACGGTTCTCTATCTCGCACCACTGGGACAGGATGTTTTATATTCAAATGAGAAATGCGAGCTTGGAAGAAACTTTGCCAACAAGATTTGGAATGCCGGACGGTTTCTGCAAATGAACGCAAGCCAAATTTCGGATTTCGGATTTCGGATTTCGGATATTTTTGATAAAACTCAACTTGACCTTGCAGACAGATGGATACTATCTCGTTTGAATTCGACTGTCCTCGAATTAAATAAAGATCTAGATAATTTTTACATTAACGATGCAACCAAGATTCTGTATGACTTCATCTGGCACGACTACTGCAACTGGTACGTTGAGATGATTAAAACACGTTTGTATGGTACAGAACCTGATGATGTTAAGAAAGCAGTTCTTAGCCGTGCGATTTTCATTTATGAACAGGCATTGAAGCTTTTACATCCTTTTATGCCATTTCTTTCCGAAGAAATCTGGCAGAACCTCGCAGAACGAAAAGATGGTGAGAGCATAATGATATCACCATTCCCGACTGTCGATGAGAAATGGATTGACAAGGAAACAGAAGCTGACGGATTGTTTATGCAGAATGTCGTGAATGCAGTTCGTACAGTGCGCGGCGAACTTGACGTGCCACCATCGAAGGAAATAAATATTATAATGAATTTCCACGACACCGAGAAAGAAAAGCACTTGCAAAAATACGAAAGCTACCTGAAGCGATTAACAAGAACAAAAGAAGTCTCACTTCTAAAAGACTCACAGAAACCAAAACACTCTGCCAGCGCTGTTGTTGATAATGTTGAAATTTTTATACCTTTAGAAGGATTGATTAACTTAGAAGCCGAATGTGAGCGGATACAGAGAGAAATAGACCGCGTTCGTGGACTTTATAATAGCACTGAAAATAAACTTGCCAACGAAAGCTTTGTGTCCAAAGCCCCCAAAGAAGTTGTCGAGCACGAGCGGAATAAATTAGAAAGCTTTAAGACTACGCTGCAAAAGCTTGAGAAGAATTTGGAGAGTATAAGCTGACATAATATTTTCTTGGACAGTTGATTCTGTCCAGAATTATATCTATATTCCTTTAAACAAGAAATGAGATAAACTATGAGTACAATAACATTACCAGTAACTGAAGCAAAACAACGATTTACCGAGCTTGTTAAAGGCGCCGAAGAATCGTTCGACCGTTATCTAGTTACGAAAAATGGCAAGGATGCCGCTGTGATACTAAGTGCTGAAGAATATGAAAACTTGCTGGAGACGCTTGATATATTAGCTAATAAAAAAGAAGTTCGCGCTATCGCGGAAGGTTCAGCGCAAGTAAAGCGTGGAGAAACTTTGTCGCTAAGTAAATACTTGGCAAGTAAGAAAAAAACACATAAAGGGAACAACAAATTTTGAACATTGAGTTCACAAAAGAAGCCGTCAAAGGACTTGATGCTCTTGAGCGTTCACAACCGAAATATTTTAACCGTATAGTATCAAAGATTCAATCACTAGTGGATGACCCGCATTCAGGTAAGCGACTTGTTGGACCGTTAAAAGGAAAATCGTCCATGAGGGTTGGAGATTATCGTATAATTTATGAGATCGTAAAGACCACGATTTATATTTTGACGATAAATCATAGGAGAGAGGTATATAAGTGAGAGAAATGAGAAGAAAAAACTTTAGGAAACTTCTAAAAACTCAAAAATTCATCTAACCGTAATGAACGTAAATTTACCGCAAAGTATTTATTTTATTGCACTTTGCGCACTTTGCGAAAAAACATTGCGTGCTTTGCGTTTTCAAAAAGTAGTTTTTAGAAGTGTTCTTTAATATTATTTTCTCAAACTTGGAGAAGAATTTGGAGAGTATAAGCTGAAGTTTATAGAACACGGATGAACACGGATACGACGGATAAACACTGATAATAGTCCGTTGTGTTTTTCAATAGAATATTTGTAAATTTGAATTAAATAAAGGTGACAAATGGCAAGAACAATAAAACAGCGAATTAACTTAACACATAACACAGTTCCTGATATAAAGATTAAAAAGAAAGTTAAATACAAACTACCTGAAAATATCTTCGATATTTTGAACGAACCTGCCACCACTTATAGAAAAGAATTTTTCAGGCATAAGAATATTATTTTGTTTCAAGGCGATGTTTTGAATGATAATTTATTTGATAAAGAATTTATTGATTTGATTGTCACTTCGCCACCTTATAATGTCGATATAAAATACAATTCACACAAAGACGATTTAACTTACGAAGATTATTTGGAGTTTTCTAAACAGTGGATTTCTAACTGCTACAAATGGAGTAAACCACAAGCGAGATTTTTGTTAAATTGTCCGTTAGATAAAAATAAGGGTGGACAGCAAAGTGTTGGTGCAGACCTTACTGTCATTGCAAAAAATATTGGATGGAAATATCACTCAACAATAATTTGGAATGAAGGAAATATTTCGAGACGAACTGCTTGGGGTTCTTGGCTTTCAGCGTCCGCACCTTATGTAATTGCACCAGTAGAATTAATTATTATTTTTTATAAAGACAGTTGGAAAAAAACTTCTGGCTCAAAGATATCCGATATTTCAAAAAAAGATTTTATGGACTGGACTAATGGTATTTGGACTTTTAATGGAGAAAGTGGAAAAAGAATTGGACACCCTGCTCCATTCCCAAGAGAATTACCTCATCGTTGTATTAAATTGTTTAGTTTTGTAAAAGATGTTGTGTTTGACCCCTTTACTGGCAGTGGAACAACTTTGATTGAAGCTGAAACTAATAATAGAATTGGAATTGGATTAGAAATAGATAATAATTATTGTGAATTAGCAAAAAATAGAATCGAAAATGAAGTTAATTCTTTAACTATAAAAGGAAAAACTAAATGATTAAATCGTCTATGTTAGATGATAGTTCAGCTCAAAGTTTGCGCTCTACAGAAGGACAGAGATTAGAGAATATTGTAGAATACATCTTAAATGGTTTGTTAAACAAGCACGATATTTATCTTACGCACGGCACGACTGACGGTTTAAAAAAATTGATTGATGATTCTAATGTTGTTAAGCAAATCATAGATTACAATAAACTGCCGGTGAAAAGACCTTGCGACCAAAAACAACTAGAAGATTATCCAGATACGGACTTATTTGTTCTAGTTAAACAAAATAACGAATGGAAAGTTTTAGGAATTATTAACTGCAAGCTCTCTTTTCATTCAAGACATACAATGGTTACATTTTGGGGATTAGCAATTAGAATAGGTTCAAACATTAAATATGTATGCGTTACAGAAGATAAAGACCAATATCATCCGATAAGACCACGAAGCGAATTAGGTAAATCTTGCAAGAATTCTACATCAGCAAGACGACTCTTAGAAAGTTTTGTCGATAGGATTTACGTCATTAAACCGTATGAAGATAAAAGTAAAGAATTATATTCAGACATTGAAAAATTTAAATCCCAAATTAGTAGACAAATTTGCTTTGACACTCCAAATTACAAATATCACACTGAATACTGTGCCAGTGTGCGTCCCTTTGATGATTTAGTACTTGACCTTTTGAGATGGAAAGAAGATAGAGAATTAAACCTTGTAAAATAAAATTTTGATATTTCCAATAAAAATATTTTAAAGAAAAAAAATTAAAATGATAGACCGAGAAGTTGTTAAAGAATTTTTGGAGAAAAAAGCTAGTGATTGGGCGATAGAAATTCCAAATGACATTAATTTTGATGAACTTGTAGAAACATTTTGCTTGTACACTGAAGATGATTATTATGAGTGGTTAAAAGATAATGCAAAATCATTTTTTACTGTAGGGCAGGATGGAATTGATTGGGATACAGTAAAAAAAAGAATCAAAAGATATTTAGAAAAATAAATCGTTATTTGGGATTTATTGGAACGCTACACTAAAGAGAAAATAAAAAGATTCATCAAAGATAATGAGGCCCAACCTCGAACAAAAGGTGGTTTCTCTTATCGCCTCGTCCCGTTTACAAAAGATTAAGTTATCAACTTGCTAGTTTTTTAACTCGACCTCGAATCGATGGGCTCAAAATAATCCTTTGTAACTTCTCATCTTCGTAAACATTAAATTTAGATCCTGCCTTTATCCCAAGCTTCTTTCTAATCGAAACAGGTATTGTTATCCTTCCGCCTGTTGTCGCTTTTATTATTGAATTTTTCATTACGTTACCTCTTTTTTTCATAAATCTTTCAATTCAAAATACAAAACTACCGGAAATATATCAAGAAAATTTTACAAACTCTATCTTTTGGAATCCACACATATTTTTCGTATCTTTTAACAGAAAAATCGAACATTAATCGAAATAACCATCGGAAACGCCTCAGGCCCTTTGTTCAGTTCGAGTCGTTTTTGTTTGTCGCTATAAATGCGTAGCGATTTTTTCTACTAACTTTCCTTTCTGAACTGCACCCACCAATTGCTCGGCAACTTGTCCTCCTTTTATTATCAACAACGTGGGGATACTACGTATTCCGTATTGCATTGCTGTTTTAGGGTTTGAATCAACATCTAACTTGCATACTTTCAGCTTGCCGTCGTATTCTTTTGCAATCTCTTCGATAGTCGGTGCAATCATTTTGCACGGACCACACCAAGCTGCCCAAAAATCTATCAATACAGGTTTATCTGAATTTAAAACTTCGGTTTGAAAATTTGAATCTGTAACTTCAATTGGTTTCATATATATTCCTTCTTTATTTTATTATTAATCTATTGTAAACTTACACTTTCGTTACCAAGTAATTTTTTTAGTTTCTCAATTAATTGGTCGGATGGATTCACTCGATATTTACCATCCAACTGAAACAGTTGTGTCTTATTTTCTTCGATGCCAATTACCTCAACAACCGGCAAGCATCTGCCTTTATTATTTTCTAAAATTTTTTTTAATTTACCGATTGTATCAACATCAGCTGCACTGCCGTCAATTTTGATAATTACTTTTTTAGCAAAACGGTCGCGAATTTGTTCAATCGGAATAAACTCGTCTGCAATGATTTTTAATTTTTCGCCCGCGGTATCCGATTTCCCGATAATCATGAGCATTGCATCTTGAGTAAGTACGTTGGAATATTTTTCATAAGTTCGTGCAAACACCACGACTTCACCTTTACCGGAAAAATCTTCTAAAGCAACAAAAGCCATCGTTTTCCCGTTTCGGTCGATTTTCTTTTTAATTTCTGTAACGATACCGCACGCTTTTACAAGTGTTCCGTTTTTAATTCCCTCTTGCGAATTGAACCTCACGGTTGAAAACGCTTTGATATCCAACTCATATTTTTTCAGCGGATGTCCCGATATATAAAATCCTAAAACCTTTTTCTCGTTCGCCAGCAAGTCGTGCTGAGACCAAGGTTCAGTCGCTACCAATGGGGGATATTCTGAAGTTTCTTCTTTAACTTTCCCACCGCCAAACAAATTCGATTGACCGAGTGAATCCTCAGCGTTTTTTTTCTGTCCGAACTGAATAGCCCGTTCGATACTTGCAATAATTTCGGCTCGATGCCCGCCAACCGAATCTAACGCACCACCCATAGTTAAACCTTCGAGGGTTTTCTTGTTGAGCGATTTTAAATCAACACGGGCACACAACTCGAACAAGCTAGAAAATTTCTTATCCTTCCGCGCTTTAATAATATTTTCTACAGCCGCAACTCCTACATTCTTTATCGCACTCAGACCGAACCTGATTCCTTTTTTCGTGATCGAAAAATCGACTTCACTCTCGTTTACATCGGGGGGCAATACTTTCAGACCGAGCCGGTTCGCCTCATCGATTAGTTCCACGAGATAATCTGTATTACCGATTTCAGCCGACATCGCCGAAGTCATAAATTCTGCCGGATAGTAAACTTTGAGATACGCGGTTTGATGAGCCAAAACCGCATAAACAACGCTGTGCGACTTGTTGAAGCCGTACTTAGCAAACTTCTGAATCATATCGAATATTTCTTCAGCTAACTTTTTTTGGATACCACGCGATACGGCTCCACTTACAAACTCATCTTTCTGTTGCGCCATTAGGGCTTCATCTTTTTTTCCCATTGCGCGACGCATAATATCCGCCTTGGCAAGGGAGAATCCGGCAATCTCGCTCGTAATTCGCATAACTTGCTCCTGATAAACTATAACCCCGAAAGTTTCTTTCAACACAGGTTCTAATTTAGGATGCAAGTATTGAATCTTTTTAGTTCCTTTTTTACAACTGATAAATTCGTCAATCATTTCCATCGGACCCGGACGGTAGAGAGCATTCATCGCAACAAGTTCGTTGATTGTTGTGGGTTTGAGTTTAATGAGCGATTCCCGCATCCCCGAAGATTCAAATTGAAATATACCTGTCGTGTTACCTTTCTGAAATATCTCATAAACTTTTTGATCGTCTTCAGGAATTTTGTTGATGTTGATATCAACACCGTGATTTATTTTGATCAACTTTAATGCGTTTTCAATAACCTTCAGCGTCCGCAAACCTAAAAAATCCATTTTTAACAACCCGACAGTTTCCAAATCGTTCATATAAAATTGAGTCATCGGTTTGGTTTGCGGTGTAGCATAAAGCGGAACGTAGTCGGTAATATCACCGGGTGCAATCACAACTCCCGATGCGTGCATTGAAGCGTTGCGGTTCATTCCTTCTAAAACGCGTGATATTTCTATCAGTTCTTTTATCTTTGGATCTTTACTATCCCTCACCGATTTCAGTTCAGGAACTGTATTCAATGCTTTTTCTAACTCAAAAACTTTTCCCTGTTCAGAAGGAATTAATTTAGTTATCGAATCAATTACGCTCAATTCAACTCCTAATACTCTGCCAACGTCTTTGAGAACTGCGCGCGATGAGAGAGTTCCGAATGTGATAATTTGAGCTACCGAGTTTTCGCCGTATTTATCACGAACGTATTGAATAACCAAATCGCGCTTGTCGTCATTAAAATCGATGTCAATATCAGGCATACTTACGCGGTCGGGATTTAAAAACCGCTCGAAGAGTAGATCGTATTTAAACGGATCGACATCAATAATGCCTAAAACATACGACACTACACTTCCCGCAGCGCTGCCTCTTCCCGGACCGACTGAAATCCCCATCTCCTTTGCTGCATTAATAAAATCACGCACAACCAAAAAGTAATTCGAATACTTCATCTTTTTGATAACAGACAACTCGTGCTTTATGCGTGCTTCAATTTCGGGAGTTACAACAGGATAACAATCGTTTATTTTTTGCTGGACAATCTTTTCAAGATATTCATCATAATTATCCACGCCGGCTTCTTTAGGAATCGGAAATTTTGGTAAATAGGGTTCGGCTGCACGAATATCGAAGTTTTCTATCTTTTCGTTTATTTCCAAAGTAGAATTGATTGCTTCAGGATAATCTTTGAAAAGTTCACACATTTCTTTCGCCGACTTAAAATAAAGTTGGTCGGTATTGTATTTTAATTTTGTGTAATCGCTACTGCTTCCCGATGATGCTTCGGGTATCAGCAGAAGAACGTTGTGAGCGATCGCATGTTCAGGTTTAATGTAGTGGATATCGTTCGTTGCAACCAATTTTATGTTCAGCTCTTTTGCTAACTGCGGCATTTTTTGGAGAATCGGTTTCTCCTTTTCTAAACCGTGATCCTGAATTTCAAGATAAAAATCATCCCGAAAAATTTCTTTGTATATTAAGGCTGATTTTTTTGCCTCTTCATATTTTCCTTCAAGAATATCATCAGCCACAACACCGGCAGGGCAGGCAGAAAGAGCGATTAGCCCGCGCGAGTATTTTCTTAATAGGTCAAGGTCGATTCGTGGTTTGTAATAGAATCCCTCCAGGTGCCCATAGGAGGTGAGTTTCATCAGGTTGCGGTAACCTTCAATATTTTTTGCAAGAAGAACAAGATGTTGATATATACCGCGCCCCTTACCCTGGTCTTTCTTTTTTTTATCGATTTCCTTTTCGAAGCGAGTCCCCTTTGGAACGATGTAGAACTCGCAACCGAGTATCGGTTTGATTTCAGCCGTTCGTGCTTTAAGAAAAAACTCGACCGCCCCGAACATAACGCCGTGATCGGTTAGTGCAACCGCCGGCATTTTATTTTTAACCGTCGCCTTGATAAGCGAATCGATTGTTGCTGCGCCATCCAGCAAACTGTAATGTGAATGATTATGAAGATGTATAAATTGACTCATGTATTTTCGAAATTAACCTTCCAAAAAAATAGAAATTGATGGTTCAAAATTATCAAATTGCAAATTAAAAGCAATAAGAAATTACAATATTTTGGATTTTGTTTTTTAAGTGAGATTCAGGACTAAAAGCTTAGATTCAGTCATCTCTTCGATGGCATATTTCAGCCCTTCCCTGCCGATACCTGAACCTTTTACGCCGCCGTAGGGCATGTGGTCTATGCGATATGTCGGGAAGTCGTTTACTACAACCGCTCCAACTTCTAAATTTTCAAAAGCAAACATAATATTTTTAAAATCGTTTGAAAAAACACCGGCTTGCAAACCGTATTTTGAGTTGTTGATTTCAAAAACGGCGTCTTCAAATAATTTGAACGTATGAAGTGTTACAACCGGTCCGAATATTTCTTCACAAACTACTTTCATATCCGGTTTCACACCAACGATAACCGTCGGTTCGATAACTAATCCGTTCCGATTACCACCTGTTAGTATTTTTGCACCCGATGCGACGGCTTCGTTAATCCAATCTTCAACTCTATTCGCAGCCGAATTATCAATCAAAGGTCCGGCAACAGTTTCAGGTTTTGTAGGATCTCCAAACCATGTTTCTTTTGTAGATAATAAAAATTTTTCTATAAACTCGTCTGCAATTTCTTCATTCACATAAATCCGCTGAACCTTTATACAACTTTGTCCTGCTTGTCCGAATGCACCTAAAGCAATCCGTTTAACGATTGATTGTATATTAGCCGATTTATCTACGATCACGCCGGCATTGCCGCCAAGTTCAAGAACAACTTTTTTCTTACCTGCGATAGATTTTAAAAACCAACCGACTTTGGCGCTGCCTGTAAAAGTAATTAACTTAAAGCGTTCGTCTCTAACCATTTTCTCGGCTAATTCATTTGAACAAGGAAGGACGTTCAGCATTCCTGCAGGTGCGCCGGCTTCAAGCACAATTTCAGCGAGAATTATTGCGAGTAACGGTGCTTGGGGCGCCGGTTTTAAAACTATCGAGTTTCCGGCAGCAATTGCAGGAGCAACTTTGTGTGCAACTAAATTTAACGAAAAGTTGAATGGTGTTATCGCAAGTATCGGTCCGATCGGAAACCGCCGCACAATTCCAAATCGTTTTTCAGAATGAGCTGCAAGGTCGAGCGGAATTGATTCACCTGAAATTCTTTTTGCTTCTTCAGAGGCATACTTGAATGTAAAAACTGCGCGGTCAAGTTCAGCCAGCGAATATGTAATAGGTTTGCCGCTTTCAGCCGTCATCAAATTGGCTAATTCCGTTTTGCGGTTACTTAAAATCCTGGAAACGTTTTCTAAAATTTCAGCACGACGATATGCAGGCAATACTTTTGTAACTCGAAAAACCTGCTGAACAACCTGAATAGCTTCTTCAACATCCACTTCTTCGGCATAATGAACTTTGGCAACAAGTTCGTTTGTGTACGGATTGATAATATCCTTTACAATTTTTGAAGTTCTTCTATCTGAACCAATTATGAATGGATATTCTGCTGCCATATTTAATTATTTTCGTAGAAGTTTTTGATGAAACTTATTAGCTGATTAATCTCGATGATATGCCGCTTTCCGTTTTTGCGTTCTTTGATTTCGATTTTATTGTTTACAACATTCTTTTCACCAACGATAACGTGAAGCGGCATTCCGAGCAAGTCGGCATCTTTGAACTTGAAACCGGGACTTACATTCGAACGGTCGTCGTATAGAACCTCGTATTTGTATTGTAGAAGAGTTTCATATACACTTTCTGCGGTTCGAACTACATTCTCAACATTCGAATTAACCAATATCAAATGCACATCGTAAGGAGCAATCGATGTATTCCAGATAATACCATTAGCATCGTGATTTTGTTCGATGCCGCAGGCGATAATCCGTTCTATCCCAATTCCGTAACTACCCATAATAATTGGTTTCATTTCGCCGTGCTCGTCAAGAAATTTTGCATCAAGCGAGTCGGCATATTTTGTTCCGAGTTTAAATATGTGACCGAGTTCGATTGCATTCACGACACGAAGTTGCTCGTTGCATTGTGGACAAGGTTCCCCAGCACATACCGTTCGGAAATCGTAATAACCATCGACCTGAACATCACGCTTCAGATCGATATTACCGATGTGGTAATCGTTCTTGTTCATACCGCTGACAAGTCCGTTTGCATTTTCGAGTCGTTTATCAACGAGGATTTTAAATCCTTTCAAACCAATGGGCCCGATTGAGCCGGCATCTGCACCTGTTAGTTCGGCAAGTTCTTCGGGATGCGCCGTACGGGCATTTGAACCAACCACTGACTGGAGTTTAGTTTCGTTTAGCTGATCGTTGCCTAACATCAATATCAGATGAGGTGTCCCATTTTGAATATATACCAAAGATTTGGCTAATATACTTTCATCGACTTTTAAATAGTCTCTCAGTTCATCGATGGTTTTTACATTCGGTGTGTGAATTTCTTTTAGTTGGAGATTGGCAGGAACGTGCACAGCTTTTTCCACATTTGAAGTTGCAACTTCGATGTTCGCGGCATAGCCACATTTTTCACAAACGGCACAGGTATCCTCTCCGGAAGGCGATTCGACCATA
Source organism: Bacteroidota bacterium (assembly GCA_030017895.1). Classification (NCBI taxonomy): domain Bacteria; kingdom Pseudomonadati; phylum Bacteroidota; species Bacteroidota bacterium. Next base: position 18,606 of record JASEGV010000022.1, read on the forward strand.
AACTCCTGCGAACCGGTTCCCCCCATCGCCCCGCTCGATGCACCGACAATAAAATATTTCAAACCGGTACGGGTAAATATTTGTTTATAAGCTTCGGCGTGCAAATCGTAACTCTTATCGAGTCCTTCCCAAGTGGCATCCAAACTGTAAGAATCTTTCATCACAAACTGTCGACCTCGCAAAACACCGGATCGCGGACGTGGTTCGTTTCGAAATTTAGTTTGAATCTGATACCAAATCTGTGGTAAATCTTTGTACGATTCGATGTGGTTAGCCGCTACCCAACCGATGATTTCTTCGTGAGTAGGCGCCAACACCAAGGGACGATTTTTTATATGGAAGAGTATATCGCCGAATGCCTCCACCCTACCTGTCTTTTCCCAAATTTCGATTGGACTGAGTGCGGGTAGATGAAATTCTTGTCCGCCAATTGCATCAATTTCTTCGCGGACTAAATTCATAACTTTTTTCATCACCTTGTAGCCGAGAGGTAGAAATGAAAATATTCCGGCAGCGAGCTGCCGCATCAATCCTGCACGAAGCATTAGTTGATGACTTGGGATTGTAGCATCCGAAGGGACTTCTTTTTGAGTTGGTATAAAACTTTTACTAAGACGCATATAGGATTTATGATTTATGATTTATGATTTAATTTAGTATCCGTCTCATTGCAATCGACGGGATTCAGCGGAATTCTCAATTTGACAGATAACTTACCTGCACTACGTTTGGTAAGTTATGTCAAATTGGAAGTACCCCCGGGCAGAGTTGAACTGCCGGCCAACGGTTTAGGAAACCGCTGCTCTATCCACTGAGCTACGGGGGCTTGTTAACAGTCAACGACTAATGGTTAATATTTAACCCGACAAACGGTTTAGTTCAAAAATTACATAAGTTAGCGATTCCGCGTAGCGAAAGAAGCTAACCAATAAGAATAAATAATGCGTGAAAATATAAGAATTTTTTAAGCGACTCCCAAATATAAAAATAAACTCCGAGAATATTTCCCGGAGTTATATAAGTAATCTCGAATATGTTGAGTTTTAATTATTGATTCTCAATATCAATCTACCGTTCTGCTTAGCTTTTACCCAGTATCCTTTCCCCGGTAAGATTGTTTGGACAGTTCTATAACCTGAATCGTAACCATAAAATTCCGATTCAATAATATTTGCTGGCTCAGTTATTAGTGTGCTAATACCAACTGGTTGACTGATAGAACCGATTAAATTCCACCCTGCTTTTAAATCAATGGTATCTGTTTTTAACTCATCACCGGCAAACAAATATCCGCGGGCAGAGTTAAATTTTAACCAGTAACCTGCACCTCTCTTGAGTGTATCTTTAATTACATAACCATCTGAGAAAATATAGGCAGGAGAAATAGAACCGGGGAAAACATTATTCTTCGAAGAGTCTTCAAGCTCGATGGGCAATGAAACTAAATTCCACCCGCTATTTACATCAACAGTTAATACAGGAATTATTTCGTGAACAATTACCAATGAATTCACCGATGGATTTATAATAACAAGTGAATCCTGCTTCTTCATATTTATAGATATGATATCTCCATTTGTTGCAGAATCTCGCAAATGAAATTTTCCGAACGACAACTCAGACCGAATCCAACTTAATACGATTGTATCGTTTTCTGTTGGTAATTGGTATCTGCATGAATAAATATTCGATTTGTTTTCTTGTGAAATAGTATCTCGTATATCTGTTCGTGTTCCATTGGTGCCGGATATTTGCCATCTCAAATCAAATATTCCCGGAGTTGGCATCGATGGTAATTCGATTTCACCGAAAGCCGAATCGATTCCATTCGTAGCCCCCGCAGCAGAACCGAATTCTATTCTCTCAGAGAAAGAGCCGGATCGAGCAGTAAAACCAAATAGGAAGCTTGTCGCTACTCCACTGACTCCATTGCCTTTTAACGGAATCAGCATCGGATTCCCGATTACATCACTATTATGAATGAACCGCAATGTATCTTCAATCTCTCCGATAGATTTGGGATTAAAAGATAAATTCAGGTTGAGAGAACCTCCGATTGGAATACTTAACACACCACCATTTATTAATATGAAATCAGTTGTATTCAATAGTTGGACAATCCCGCGCAAAGTATCAGTGGATGTCGATAAATTTCTGATAGTAATAATCGAATCTTTTATGTCAAATAAGCTAATGTTTCCAAAATCTATTGAAGTTGGTTCAATAGCGAGATCGACGTATTTTGCAATATCAATTTTTGAAGTTAATAAAGTTATATCATCGACGTAAAAACCATCGGCATTAATCGAACCATCGCTTCGAAGGCGAATACGAAATTTAAATAGCGTAGATGCAAATTGAGTTACATCAATCTCCTCGTCAACCCAAGTGTTTTGAGTTCCGTCGTAACCGAATGTTCCAGTAGTTTGCACACCTATTCCGCTAGCATTAACAGTATATTTTCCTTTTACTGTCGTCCACGATGAGCCACCGTTACTTGAAACTTCGACTGTTACGAAATCATATTTTGCTTCAATCGCCCACCTTGCACGGAATTTTAATATAGCACGACTTACACCCGAAATATTTTGATTAGATATAAGTGTTAAACTATTATCTGTATTATTCAGGTAGTTACCTGTTGGACTATCGGAAAACGAGTTTGGCGGACTTGAGAACACTGATGATAGTCCCCAACTTACACCGGTAGTCCAATTCGAGAGTGATTCGTTGGCGCTGTCGGCAAAAACTAAATTCATCTTACCAATAAACAGAGTTAGCGTATCCATCACCTGCAATCCCGATTCGTCGGTTAAGCGTACATATATATTTGCATTTACACCTGTAGTTGCCCGCGTAGAAACTCCACAATTTATCGGAATTACTTGATTTGAAAAAGCAGGAATATTTCCGGCTGCGATATATGTTTTAGGTACTGTTAGGTCAGGAGTTGATGAGGTAAGTCGAACGCTTACACTTTGGCTTGCAGCCAGCCCTTTATTTCGAACAGATAAGTTGAGAATAAATTTTTCTCCTCTATCCAAAATACCATCGCCAGAACTATCTGATATAGTAAACTGCTGTGAACGCAGATACGACCCCGCCACATACGCTGTATAAAGATTAGGAAATAAATTTTCCTGTGCAAGTGGCAAAATTCTACTTGAAGCGGGCCAAAAACCATCGCTCGCTGAACCGACTTCAGGAGTAAACGAAAGGATTTTATTTTTTGTAGTTTGTTCGCCATGCATCCAATCGTCGGCATCACCATTTACTAAGTAGCCGACCGTCTGGTCGCCGGTTCCATATTTATACTTGTTAAATTGGGTCATATCCTTAGCATATTCGCGGTAAATAAGTGAATCGGGGGTTTCGGAACTTGGAATATAGCCCCACGGATATATCAAGAGATTACTATAAGTATGATAATTCAAAACTAATTTAAATCCGTTCGATGCTGCGGCTCGGCTATTACATAAATCGCGCAATACCTGAGTTTCAGGTTCACTAAAAGCCGAGGTACCTCTGTAAGTTTGAGTGCTCGGAGTTGGACTTGAACCAGAATTATCGTAACCCCACATATATCCGAAGTTACGGTTTAAATCGACCCCTTCGGCATCGTTATCGGTTATAACGTTCCTCATATTTTTCCGACGCATTCCTCCACCGTTAGGGGCTATTCTACGGTTTGCCTCGTAACCATCAGGATTCACAACAAGCACAAAGTACATTTGGCGGTTATCGATAAGATATGTAGCCTCAGGGTCGGTGGCATAATTTTGAAGTAAATGCCACATAAAATAAACTATCGACATCATACCGGCAGGTTCGCGGGCATGTGTAAGTGCGTTATAAAAAATTTCAGGTTTTGTTGATGGCAAGTCGGCATTCTTAGTTATTTTTACAGCCCAGATTGGGCGTCCTTGCAACGAGTTACCTATACTAAATTTAGCTGTAATCAAATTCGGATAATATAAACGCATTGTATCAAGTTGTCGAACAACCTCGTCGAGCGTGAAGTACCCCCCCATACTACCATAACCGAATCCAATGGCATCATAAGGTTGCTTTGAAAGTCGTGACGAATAGAATTGAGTTAAATCTTCTATCTCAACATTAACCTGAAATCCTTCATCTAACAACATCTTCATATCAAAATCAGATACCGTAAGGTGATACCAATCTCCTATTTTTCCGGAAGCACCCTCTAAATCGACACCGGTCGAAAGCAATTTTTTAAAAGCAATTTGGTCCGGGATAAATATTTTAATCAATTTGTAATTTTCGATTGCCGATGTAGATAGAAAAATAATTAAGGAGAGAAAGAAAGTAAATACCAACTTACGCATTGTTTAACCCTGATTTTTTTAAAAAGAAGTAGTTTAGCGAAGGAGAACCATTTTTTTGATCTGATGTTGAGTCTGATTCACAATCAATTTATAGAAGTAAACTCCGCTCGACAAACCTTCAGCTTCAAACGTAATAACATTTTTGCCGGCTTCAATTTCTTCGTTATTCAATAAGCGTCCCACTTCTTGACCGAGTGTATTATAAATAATCAATGAAACCGCTGAGGCATCTACTAAATCAAATTCAATATTTGTGGTAGGATTAAAAGGATTAGGATAATTTTGATATAAGTGAAATTGCTCGGGAGTTTCAGATTCATCGTACTGAGCAGCCAACATCTGTAAAGGAGAACTCGTTTTTGCAATTCTGAGGAATGGCGAAGCATAAATTCCGCGGGAACTTTTAATTACTAACGGAGAAGTTGAAATTGTATCAATCGGGGCAGCAAAAGCTTTATTGATACGCGTTAGGACAGAATCAAGGAGCGTATAGTCCATAAGTTTATAATATCGCCAATTTGTAAGAGCGCTATCGGCAAAAGAGGCAAGTTTACGTATAGTTTTACCGTTAAAGCCGTTTCCTTTTAGTGAATCATAGTAAATAATTTCGCCTAATCCGGTAGGAGTGATCTTGTTATCGCTCGCTGCAATATTTAGTTTCAGAGTTAGAAGCTCGCCAGCCAGATGATTATCATAACTACGAGGAGTTGGATTTCTTAATTCACGTATAAAATATTTTGTGCCGCGCATATCAAAAGGACGAGCAGTACCCGCTTGAACCAAAAATCTTTTTACATTCCACTGTCGTTGAATTCGTATCCATCCAAAAAGTGTGGCGCTATCGGGTTTTGCTACACCTAATACGATTCCTGTCGGAAAAATTCCCCGTTTAAACAATGTATCACGAACATTACCACCCGTCGGCATTGGCTTCGGTACGCCAATCGAGGTTTTGAGTCTGACTGCCTTTTGAATAAAATCATCCTGAGTAAACGACCTGAAACATCCACCGGCGTACTTACCGTTCGTTCCAATCCGATGGGCGGAAATATCAGAATAACCTGTTCCTTTATAGTCAGTCCACGAAATAATCGCACCACCATCGTTATCCAAAAGAATCCGAGGCTCAATTTGATCGTACGGTGCTAAATTTATTATTAATCCGTTGGTTGCCCAATTTATTATTCCGTACGCATCGACGCGTTGAGCATAGATATCGTAATCAGAACTACTTCTTCTATCCTGCCACGTAATAATGCTATTACCACTTTTATCAGTTACTATCTGCGGATAATATTGATGACCGGTCGCGCTACATATTGGTATTCCGTTTTTAGTCCATAACTCTTCGCCATACAACGATAAATTCTGAGCATAAATATTGTAATCAGTACCTGTTCGGTTATCTTGCCAGGTTACCACAGCACCTCCAGCATAATTGGATGCAAGTTGTGGGAAAGACTTGAAACCAGAACTAACAGCGATTGGTGAGCCATTCAATGTCCATAAAATTGTACCTGAAGGGCTGAGCCGTTGACCGTAGATATCGTCTGCAGTGCTGGTACGGCGGTCCTGCCAAACAATGATAGCACCTTTGAAACCATCTGCAATCATTTGCAAATTAGTCTGATTGTGGTTAGCTGTTGTTACGGCTACACCATTCGCCTGCCACGACATTGAGCCATTCGATAGAACTCGTTGAGCATATATATCAATGTAACCAGTGCCAACGCGGTAATCGTGCCAGGCGACTATTGCACCATTAGTACCATCTGTTACAAGTTGAGGATTAAATTGATCGAAAGAAGCTGAGGTTACAACAATACCGTTGGCAGCCCATTGAGCTAGTCCGTTTGCATTTATCCTTTGTGCATAAATATTATTATCGGTCCCATTGCGTCGGTCCTGCCAAACAATTATCGCTCCGCCTAAATTATCGCTCACGATTTTTGGATTTGATTGGTTGCCCGTTGCCGAACAAATAGTTATTCCATCCGCAGTCCAAAGAGGTTGACCGGAATAATTAAATTTCTGTGCGTAGATATTATTATCATTAGTCGTACGGTTATCGTGCCAGACAACTATAATTCCAAGACTGTCGCTGATAACCGATGGACTTGCTTGATTCCCTGATGCATTGGAAACTTTCACTCCGCTTGTTTGCCATTCTTTTAACCCAGTGGTAGTTAAACGTTGCAAATAAATATTTTCAAACACACCTGAACGCCTGTCCTGCCAAAAAGATATTATTCTACCTGAGTGATCTTCGATAAGCTGTGAATTCCACTGGTTGTTCGATTCACCAGAAATTGATACACACTCAGTCGGAGAGCAGGGCCATTGGGCCACAGTGGCAGCACTCAATAATAAAATCGATACGAGCAAAGCACAAAAATATTTGGGCAGCTTCATAATTATTAATTTCGAATTTAACAATTTGTTCTACTATAGTTTGCTAACCCATTACAATAATATGAGTTTGTTACAATATAGGTTTTTTTTTTTTTTGATGCAAGGGTTTTTATCTAAAAAAAAATTATATTCAATAAATAAATACACGAATTTGGGTTACTTTAAAGGTTTTTTCATGAAATTAGTAATGTTTATGTGATTCTTGATACATTGAGAGGAATACACTCTACAAATCACGCTATTCAAGGGGTAGAGTTTTCAAATCTACCCCTTGGATAATAAGGATTATACTACTTTAGAATTGTGGCTTTCCTCACAAAACTTACAATTTTATTTTCCTGAGATTTAGCTGTCATCTTGATGAAATATATTCCACTTGGAACTGTATAACCTGCATCTGCCTGCCCATTCCATTCGAGCAAATGATTTCCGGCGGTTAAATTACCCGAGACGATGCTCGCTAATTTACGACCGAGTATATCATACACATCCACATTCACCTCAGCATTTTGTGGTAATGCTACGTTAAATCGTGTTGATGGATTGAATGGGTTAGGATAATTTTGTCCGAGTGAAAATTCCTGAGGTAATAATTCTTTATTTCCTACGCTTATCTGTATCGACTTTACATTTTCATCAGATATTTTTACGCTTCCTGAACCAGAAAGGGTTACTCCATTCTTGCTGCCAACAATTTCTGATAATTTGTAAACTGCCGAGTTTGCATTTTTCATATTCCAACTTATAGTTATTGGATAAACCGCCGAAGAAATTGTAACAGGGTACGACTCAGTTTTTTCGATGACTGCCGGGTGAATTTCAACTGAACGTTGCGATTTGAAACGAACATCGAAAATACCCGATGGCGATTGCGGTGGTAGTTCAAAGTATTCAACCGGGAAATTAGCATCATTCTTTGAACCGAAGTATAAAGTTTGTAACGAACCAACAGCGTCGGTAATTGTAATCGAGTTCAACACGTCCAAATTATATGATGTTTCGCTTATTTCTTTTCCTAATGCAGGAGGTAGATTTAAGTAAAGTTTTCCGCCTGTAGTAACCTTTACCCAGTATGCTTTTCCAGGTTCTATCGTAGTAGCAATTTGATATCCATTGTTGTAACCATAGTACGGAGAATTTATCACAACACCTATACTCGGCGTAATCTTATTGGTAGCGAATGGTAACGTTAACGAACCAATCATATTCCAGCCAGCTAACACCGAGACACTGTCGATTGTGCGTGGACTACCTGACATAGGAACACGTTGTGCGGATGGAAATTTCAACCAATAACCAACTGCATTTTCTAAAATAATTTTATTTACATAACTTCCCTCGTAAGCGAAGGCACTCGATGTAGCCGTTGGGAATAAAACTGCTTTACTATAATCGGCGACTGTTAATGGTACCGAAACCATATTCCAACCGAAAGCAACATCAACTCCGAATGCGCCGCCAATGTTATTGCTCGCATCGGCTGCTGTCCAGCGTGATAAATCATTAACGCCAGCCAACGAAACTGTTCTGTTAGTTGTATTCACAACTCCACCTCTTTCAGCCCAACTTAAACCGGCATCATCCGACTTGAAGAGTTGCAATGTGTTCGCATCTTGACCTGATAATTCGGTGTTGTCATATTTGAATACGAAGGCTGCATTTAATCCTGTGTTCAACGTTGGAGTGATATTAAAATATCGTAGTATAGAATTTTTTCCGTTTCCCGTTTGAGCAACACCTGTAACTCGTTCAACTACTGTTGAACCGGGCTCTGCACCAGCAGCATTAATCTCAATACCAATTCCACCAAAGTTGTTGTTTACTCCTTGCGCTACCGTTCGAGTAGTGCGTACCAAACCAACTATTGCATTTCCAGCCGATTCATCTATCATATCCCAAACCGACATAGTATCAACGTTCATACTTCGTGTGATGAGGAGTGTATCTAATTGAGTATCAGTTCTGCCAACAGTTATATTGGCAAAGATACCAGTCGCCGACCCAGCTACTGTTTGTTTTACAGCGGATGTATCGGCAGTTAAGCCGCCAAAAGCAACGTTGTATTTTCTTGAACCGTCCTGAGACTTTAAGTTAAGTGTTCCGTTGTTTGTTAATCCACCGCTCTTAATGTTTATAAATGCACTTTGACCGGGAGTAGTCGCGTTGCCGATAGTTAAGCTAGCACCAGATTCAACAGTTACACCACCACTCAACATTGCAACACCAGTTTCAGTAAAGTTTCCAAATGTGTTAGTAATGTTAGATGCCGGATTGCCTAAAATCATTGAACTATTCGATTTTACTGTAATGCTACGAACTGCCACACGAGATGATGTGCTGGGCACTGATACGAACGTCTTCGGATTTATACCATCGCCAATTATCAGATTCCCTAAACGCAATCCAGCTCCATTTTTCAATGAATCTGATGAGGCACCTAATAATTTCACGGTACCTTCGTTCATATTCAAACCTCCGTTTGCGTTGGTGGTAGTATTACTGGATGATGTAGAGACGTTCTTCATGAATACCAATGTGGCATCAGGATTATTATTGGCATCTAACTTCGGACGTCCACCACGATCAGTTCCGCCTCCTCCACCAGAACCACCAGAGAGTGTAAAATTTCCATTAACCGTTAGTTGTCGGACACCAGTCCCTTCGAATTGGAGCAGAGGACCAGAATTTATTGCACTCCCAGAACCCGTCATTGTTAAATTGTTGCAAGCTGCATTCGGAATATCGATTGTAACTGTAACGTTTAATGTTGTCATTGTAACGTTATCGCTGGCTCCCGGCACTATTACTCCAGACCATGTAGCAGGATTACTCCAATTACCCGATACTGCTGCCTCGAATGTAAGTGTAGTAACGTTTACTGTCGGCGACGATGCTATTGTAGTAAGCGTTCCACCTGAGGCGCGAGTTTTAGACGTGAATGTTGTGAGACCGCTTGAAGCAGGTGTATTGAGGTTAAAGATTCTGATTGTACCTGTATTTATATTTGTTACCGCTGCACCTGTGATTGTAATGATGTAAGGATTTTCCACCGAACCGTCGCCCGTTACTGCAGGAGTTGCCCCACTAAACCCGGTGCCCTCTAGTGCATACGAGCTTGTATTAGTCCACGTCCATGTTGATGGTATCTGAAAGCTAACGCCTTCAAGTGTGTGTATTCCATTACCAGTTACTGTAAGAGTTTCGGCAACTGCGGTTAAATTAATCAAACGTGAAGTTGGTGTAATAGTAGCTGTACCAGAGCCATCAGCCCCCGACAAACCAAAATCTTCCGCACTTCGTGGTTTGATTTCCAAAAATGTGTTATAGTAAGCCAGCACACCAACGGCATCTATTGGTGTAGTTGGAATTGTTCTGCCCACTATAGTATTTGCAGTACCATTACTTTCGATATAGACAGATATCGTATCGTTATCAGCTTCACGATATATATATGTTTTGCCGGCTGCGAATGTTCCGGTTGAGTCGGTACTCATACCAATAACCTTCACAACTCTCCCCTCATTGGCGTTAGATGCCGACTGCGTTAACGGAAGTGTTATTGTTGCCGGTGTAATTGTAGATGTACCGAGTGTTGTATCCACGAACGTGAAGTTTGGTGTTGTTAATTGAAAAGCGTTGAAACGCGCAGCTACGGTACCTTCGACTTTTGCATTCCTTCCAGCTTGTAGAGTAGAAGACATGCCAGTCATAAAAATTCGCATACCACCGGTTGCATCCTGAATATAGCTCGAACCGTTCGAAAATATATTTGCTGCTATATTAAGCGTTCCGTTGATTCTTGCACCATAACCGGTAACAGATGTAAGTGTCTTCGATTTTATAGATGAAATCGGTGCATCGCCGATAAAATAACCTTGTAGTGAAGTTGCAGTAGAAGTATATGCCCCCGAATCGTCGATTGCAGTTACAAAATATTCAACTAAATCTCCTGTTACTACATGCTTACTCGCTGGTATAACTGCCTGATATGTTGAGCCGGAAAGGACTGACATTGTAAATGATGAATCGTAATTACCGCCATTAACGCGGACAGCTAATTTTGCTGAAGTTATTACTCCGTCGTCACTGATAATAGCTTGAATGTTATTGGTTCCGCCAATTGCTGGTACAAACGTAACACGGGATACACCCGTGATTGATGGTGGTTGATTTACTCCAGTAGCAGGAAATACTGTTGCCCATGATGGACCAACTCTTATGCCGTCAACTACTATTCTTTGGTTCGCATCATATTGGCGCAAACAAATTCTTTCTATAGTTGCTTGTCCAGTACCAGAAGTTGTATGTTCTTGTGTACCTGCGTCTAATTCAGTTGCTGGAACTCCAGAAGCTTTTACCCAAAGACTTGCAGAACCAGTAGTTGATACATCATATTTTACTATAATAAGATAAGTTGTGGATGTATTGAAATCTGTAGGAGTTGCTGAATATGAAGCTGTACTAGTATTAGAAATTCCGAAATTTATTTTACCGCTAGTAACAGATGGTTTCACATAAATTCTTGCCGCAAAGCTGGTAGCGCTATTTCCAAGATGTAAAAAATAACCCGCTGTTCCGGTAGTTACATTAACAAGAAAAGAGTAATAAATTGTACCCGAAGATACAGTTGTAAATAATTTTGAAACATCTTCACCGGTATTCACTAATCTGGCAGCACTACCCTCTACAGCACCTGTAACTCCAGTTAAACCTGAATAACCAGAATAAGTCAGACCGTTTGAAGCTCCAACAGTAACTGGATTTGTACCGGAACCACTATGTGCTGTCCAACCATTATCGGTTAGTAGTGAATTGTCCGTATAATTAAAATTATCGAATGTAATTAATTGTCCCCACGCTGTTGTGCTTAGTGCCAAGCCCACTGCGAGTAGGATTGTGAATAGTTTAAAAAAGTTTTTCATATTTAAATCTCCTTTATTTAAAAATTATGTAAGTTATTTGCTTAAAGAAATTTTGTAGAACACTAATAAACGGGAGGCGACCAAATGTTACTTAATCAAAACATAGGTTTTAAGAATCTAAAGATGCAATCATCGCCTGATGACAGTGGAAATATAAACAATAAATTTAATTAAATCAATTGTTTTTTCTAAGATTTTTTATAAAAAAATCTTTTAGTACAGCGCCACATTTTTCTTCTAAAATACCGCCTTTTGTGTGTGTTCGGTGGTTAAGGCGGGTATCGTTCGTAATAGTGTAAAGCGATGTGCAAGCCCCGGCTTTTGGGTCGTAAGCCCCAAAGACGAGCAAAGGCATTCGGGCTAACACTATAGCCCCAGCACACATTGCACACGGCTCAAGAGTTACAAACATTTCACAACCCTCCAACCGCTGCGATTTTAAATAACCGGCTGCGGCTGTTATCGCAATCATCTCGGCGTGGGCTGTTGGGTCCTGTAATGTTTCGGTTTGGTTGTATCCCTTACCAATTATTTTTTCCTGGAAAACTACCACCGCACCGACGGGAATTTCATTCTTGTCGTAAGCTTTAACGGCTTCCTTCAAAGCAAATTCCATCCAGTGCTCGTATTTTTTATCAGCAATCAAATCTATTTCACACGTCTTTCGTGTCGAGCAACTGACGAACTTTTTTGATAATTTGGATCGGGTCGTAAGGTTTTTGAACAATTTCTTTAATACCGATTTTAAACATTTCCGACCATATCGGCGGGTCGAGATATCCGCTCGCAAAAATAATTTTAGTGTTAGGGGCGATATTCCTGATGTTGTTGTACATTTCCCAGCCGCTCATTTTAGGTAAACCGATATCAGAAAAGATGATAGCAATTTCGTTTTGATGTTTTTTGAAAATTTCTATGCCTGATTCGCCATCGAAGGCGGTCAATACTTTGTAGCCGCGCTCCTGCAGAATCTCTTTTACCAAATCGCTCAGCATCAGTTCATCCTCAACAACTAATATAGTTTCAGTTCCTTGCAGCAAACATTCCTGTTCTTGAATTCCTGCATCATCGGGAATTGAGTTGATATTGTAAGCCGGCAAATAAATGTTAAAGATAGTGCCGCTGTCAATTTCACTTTCGACATCAATAAAACCGTGATGACTTTGAACGACACCATAAACTACAGCAAGCCCCAAGCCGGTACCTTTGCCAATTTCTTTAGTTGTAAAGAATGGCTCAAATATCCGTAAACGCGTCTCCTCGTCCATTCCGTGCCCTGCATCGCTTACGCTGATACAAACGTACTTCTCTTTATTAACATTGGTAAATTTTTTAGAGAGAATTTCAGCCGTTACAAGAGAGGTTGAAATTTTCAAAACCCCGCCTTTATCCATTGCATCTTTAGCATTAAGCGAGAGGTTCAATAAAATCTGATGCACCTGATTGATATCAGCCCGGATTGCGGGAATACTTCTATCGAGGTCAATTTGAATTTCAATTGTTTTCGGGAATGTTTCGTTCAATAGTTTTACAAATTCTTCTATCACACTGTTAAGAGAAATTACAGCAGTGAGCAAATCGGTTTTGCGTGAGAAGGTAAGTAATTGTTTTACCATACCCGATCCACGCTGGACAGCTTCGGCAATTGCTTTTACATTTTTGAGGAAATTTTTCTTAACGTATTCATCCGACTCCATTTGCGAGGCATAACCCAACACAATGGCTAATATGTTATTGAAGTCGTGGGCAATGCCGCTGGCTAAAGTTCCTAAGCTTTCCATTTTCTGCGCTTGAAGCAATTGTCCTTCAAGGAGTTTCCGTTTTGTATCGTCGAAGATATACCCTTTAATGGTTAACAAATTGCCATTCGCATCGAAATCGCCTATCACATTTTGTACGGTATGCAGAATTCTACCATCAATCCGCCGCAGTTCCAGTTCCATATATTCAATTTTTTTAGAACTTTTTAGTCGAATTAAAAACTTTTGGAACTCTGATTCATTGTAAAATAAATTTTGCAAACTGCTGCTCAAAACAGAATCAATCGAGACGAACCCGAATATCTTAACGAATGCAGCATTACAGGTAATAATGTTACCTTCGGAGTTGGATATAAAATCGCCGGTTAAATCTTCCTCGAAGAAATTTCGGTATCGTTCTTCGCTTTGTATTAATTCAGCTTCTGCTTTCCATTTTTCGGTAATATCACGCGATATTGCAACAACGTGAGTAATGTTTCCGTTTGAATCTCTGTAAGGCGAGTGTGTAACATCAAAATACCGCAAACCGGTTTCGGGAAACTCGAACCAGGATTTGTAGTTAACAATATTTCCGTTGAACGATGCATCGAAATTCTTTTTTATTATCGTATCGAATACTTCGTTACCCCAGATGTCCGAAACTTTTTTCCCCAATATTTCTTCACGGCTTTTTTTATGAGCAATACAGTAAGAGTTGTTTACAGCTACATATCTGTAACCTGTATCAACCAAAGTCATATAATCGGGAGAGGCATTCACAATAAATTCATACTTGTGGAAAAATTCTTCAACTTTTTTACGCTCTGATATATCGGTGAGAGAACCTACGATAGCTACTGTTTTCCCATTACGCACTACTGGCGCCTCGTTCACTTCGACCCAAATTTTTCTGCCTAATTTACCTACAAGTTCAAGCTGATACGACGGTTGGACTTTGCCGATATCAATCGCCCTTTGTGTAAGTTGAATCCCTTTTAAGTTTTCCGGATTGTCTGTTAAAAGTTTAGTCCAGTTAAACATCGCCTCTTCCGGTTCGTAATCAAAAAACGTTTTTGATTGGGGACTGATATAAGTTAACACATGGTCAACAGAATGCGAATAGAAAAGGTTCGTACTGTGTTCAATGATGTTTCTTAATTTTGTTTCGCTTTCACGCAAAGCATCAGCGATGCGTTTCCGCTCGATAATTTCTAACTTCAATTCGTTTGTGCGTTGGTCAACTTTTGTTTCAAGGGATCGGTTTGCGTTTTCTATTTCGTCAAGTGCCTCCGCTAATTTATCGACCATAATGTTAAACGATTTTGCAAGTTGTCCAACCTCGTCTTCCGAAACGATAGTCGCCCGGCTTCTCAAATTTCCCGACGAAATATCTTCTACCGTATTTACTATCGAACGGAGAGGTCGTGTTATAACAGAACTGATACCTATTACGATAAAAAGACTTCCAAAAAAAATCAGCAGAGCTACAAAAGTAATAGCGGCGCGGCTTTTTTGGACCTCAGATTCGAGAACAACGAGTGAAAACCCGATTGTTAAATTTCCAATTACTTTATCCGTGTGATAAATAGGAACTGTTTTTTCGTAAATCATCCCGTCTCCCGTGATGCGGCTTCCGTTTACATTTTGTTTAAAAACATTTCTCTCGATATCCGCTAAGTTGTAAGCATAATACACTTTATTCGAGTCGTCACGCAAAACTATATACACAATATCTTTAGCCAGCCTTGCACTCTGAAAAGCTTCTTTAATTGTTTGCGTATCGTTAAAAAACAAAGCCGGACTTATACTGAAAGCAGTCATCGTTGCTATGCTATTCGCTTTGTCAACTATAGCTTTTGTAGCTTGCTCTTCAAATTCAGAAGGAAAATAGATGAATATAAAAACCGAAATTGCCGTTACTAAAAAAGAACTTGATATGATGAGTTTAGTGCGAAGTGAAAAATTTACAAATATTTTTTGAATTTTGGAAAAGAACATGTTTATATATTAAAATTATTTAATGACCTTTGCTAAATTTAATAGCTTCGAACTGAAATCTGCCCCCTCGGCTTTTATGGATTGTAAATTTATTATGATTTGCGGCTTTTCGGCTTTGATATCCAAACCGACAGAAATACCATTCTCAACATATTGTGGAACTCCGGTAATTGTTAAAATCTTGTGTGCTTGCGTAAGTTGAGTAACCATTTTAAAATCGATTGCACGCATCGGAGTGATATACAATATATCGATAGTATGTTTCAATAGATTGCTTTTGAGATTAGTTTCATCGGAATATTCTAAAGCAACAATATGCACAGTTAAACCGACGATAGAATCATGCGTCGGTGATGCTGTAGTAACGAATGCGTTCTTTACGTCTGAAGATAATTTAAAACCTTTTTGAAAGAGTATTCCGATACTTATCTCGTTGCCGGCACGGGTTTTTAGATTCCGGTCGAAAGTAAGTATTTTTTTGAACAAAGGGATTTGAATTTCGACAGGAACAGGCATTTCCTGTGTAAAAGAAAAACCGCGAGAGAGTAAAATTATTACTAGTATATAAAAAAAGTATTTCAAGATTTTTAGAACTTATATTCTAACGAAGCGATATAATTACGTCCATTCTGTTTAATACCGGCTTGACGATGTTCGAATCCGCCTGGATATTTGTAATCGGCATCGAATAAATTTCTTACTAAAAACGAAACTGTGAGCCTGTTAAATAACGGTTTTGTTTTAATATTTAGGTTGGATAATAAAAAAGGTTCGGTTTTCGTGCTATAAACTGTCAGTCGTTCAGTTTCCCACTGGACTTCTGTACCTGCATAAAAATATTCAAAGAGCGGAAAATTTATACCAAACTTAATCAGATGTTCAGGCGAATTTGTAAGTTTCTCATCGGTCTCTAATTTTTTTGTACTTTGTAGAGAATAATTGATATAGTAATTCAAATCTTGTTCTGTGCGCGTATTGATTCCGACCTCTAAACCGATTGCTCTTATGTTATCGACATTTCCAAAATATTTGAAAGAATCGGTAGTGTCAATTTTGATATCGATTAAATTTTTCATGTCGTAACGATATAAGGAAATTGTGCTGAATGTTTCATCGCTCATCCTTTGTTCCCATATTAACTCGCTGGTAGCAATCTTCTCGGATTTTAAATTATCGCTGCGTTTGAACTCGGAATAAGGATCGTGGTAATTTATTTCATAAACATTCGGAATCCGGAATGCTTCGCCATAAAGGAATTTAAGAGTGCTCGATTTTGCCGGCTGATAAATGATAGCGCCACGTGGCGATGTAAACATTTTAAAAATTGAGTACTTATCGAACCGTATTCCTAACGTAAGCGATAAATTATCAGTCGCTTGATGTTCGTTCTGTAAATAGAATGAAGTCAGAGATGAAGGAAAATTACCATCGAAGAAAATGGTATTTGGATTCCAATATTTAAAAATAGCGAGTGTATAATTTTTATATTCAGAACCGGCAATGATTCGATTTGAGGTAGTTAAATCCCAACAAAACTGAACTTCGCCGCCAAACCAACTCCCCTTACTTTCATCATAAGCAATCAAGTCATACTTGTATGTTCCTTTATAGGTATAGTTATCGTAGTATGCCCTGAGTAAAACAGTTTTATCAATATCAAACTCATTTTCGTATTTTAGTTCTATAAATTTGTATTCATCTAACGTATAAGCATCGGGATCATTAAATACTATATCATAAGCACCAGTCGGGATACCTTTTTTACGGGATGAGAATTTTCCGAGAAGCGACAAGTTGTTGTAGCTCAGTGTCGAGGTAAAACTAGCGAATTTATCCCAGTCTAAATTGTTGGCAATTCCGTAATTATTTACCGGGCTATCGTATTCCGGATAAAATTGATCTTCACCTTTAATATCGCCAATAGTTCCCGAAAAAGAAAAATCTAAACCATTAGCGAACAATTTACCATAGCGGGAAGAAGCTTTGATGTTCCGATAACTTCCGATATCAGCGTCAACCTGCAAACCGTCAATCGCATTCCCATTTTTTGTAATTATATTGATTACAGCAAACATTGCATTGCTTCCGAATAGGGCAGAACCGGGACCTCGTACAATTTCAATACGATCTACACTTTTTAAATTAATTCCTAATTCAGTTCCGATAGATGCCGAACCGTAAATATTTTCGTTTATGCTATGCCCGTTCAACATAAGCAAAATACGGTTATTGTAATCGGTGGGTCGGCTGAAACCACGCACACCCAGGTAACTGTAATTACGATCGTAACTGATGTAAAATCCTCTAATACTCTGCAATACCTCGGACAAATTTTGGTATCCAAATTTGCTAATTTCATCCGAAGTAATTACCGTAACTGAAGCGGGAATGTCGCTGGTTTTTTGTAAATACTTTGAGGCCGCACTAATTTTGATATTAAGAAGCGAATCGAGTGAAATTGAGGAAGCTAACAAATCGTCGCTTTGCCCAATAGCGTTTGGTATTAAGAGAAATGTTAGGAGTAAATATTTTACAATAATTTGCATATTTATCCAAGAACTCTGAATACTTCTGAAGAGGTAGTAATACCTGACAATACTTTTCGAATTGCTGAGTATCGGATTGTTCTGAAACCATTAAGATGAGCAGCTTCTTTTAACTTCATTAGTGGTGCGTTCTGGTAGATTAAATCTTTTAATCGGTCATCTACGGTAAGCAACTCGTGGACTGCGGTAAGCCCTGAGTATCCGCTGCCGCTACAAGACTTACAACCTTGTCCTTTATAAAATATTAATTCAGATTTATAACCGCAGATACCCAAGCGATTTAATTCTTCATCGGAAGGTTTATAGGATTGCTTGCAATCGGGACAGATAGTTCTTATTAACTGCTGATAGATAACTCCGGACAGAGTCGGTGCCAGCCAAAAGGGCGGGATACCGAGTTGGAGCAAGCGTGGAATAGTCCCGATAGCATTGCTGGACAACATTGTACTTAGAACTAAATTCCCATTTAGGGCAGCCTCTGCGGCTACAATTCCAGTTTCTACGTCTCGGATTTCACCTATTAAAATAACATTTGGTCGCTGCCGCAAAATTGATTTTAAAGCATCTGCAAAACCGAACGATTTATCAACTCCTGCATGTACCTGTGTAGCAAAATCGAGCTTAAATTCGATCGGGTCTTCAACTGTTAAAATATTTTTTTCAGCAACATTGAGTTGGTTAACTGCAGAATATAGGGTAGTACTTTTACCGCTTCCTGCAGGTCCAGTAATTAAAATCAATCCACTCGGTTTACTTATTAAATAGAGAAGTTTTTCCAGATTTCTGCTAGATAAACCGATATTTTCTATATGCCGGATCGAGGTAGTTTTAATAAATAGCCGAAGAGCGATCCTCTCACCATAAACTGAAGGTAAAAAATTGACCCTGACATCGATTTGTTGAGTTCCGATATTAGTAGTAAAGCCACCTTCTTGAGGTTTGCGTTTTTCAAAAGCATTTAAATCGGCTCGGGTTTTAAAAATGTTAGCAAAATTCTCGCTGAATTCCCGCGGAAGCGATATGAGTCTTTCCAACACACCAAACTTGTCGGTTCGCACTCGCAGCTCATTCTCCATCGGTTCAAAATGTATATCGTGCGCATCATTTTTTAGAGCTTTAATAATAATTTCTTCTGTTAAAACATCGAATGGCGGTAGCTTTCCGTTCCTTTGTGCTTCAATAATTCTATCTCTGCCAATCAACTTCATATCAAATTGTTCGAGACTAAATCTGCTTGTGAGCGTCTTGATTTCGTCAACCTTGACTCCTTTACTTTTAACAAGATTTCGGTAATTGGCTAACGTAATTCCAATAGGTATGATAACTCGCTTAGATTCTTGTTTTAATAAATCAATCAGTGGTTTATACGGCGGGTCAACGAATGCAACGGTCAACTCCATTCCTGTCAGGGTGAGCGGAATAATACGATACTTCAAGCAGGTAGAGTGGGACAACAACGGCTCCTTCAAAGTAATATGCCCTTCGTTGATCACGATTTCAGGTATGTCAAAAGTGGTTGCAATGCTTTGCTGAACAATCTCATCGGCAACTCCGATTTCATCGACTAAAACTTCAGCACAACCTTGAGTATGGCTTTCTTTTAGAAGCTTTAAAAATTTTTCGTATTTGAGTTTATCGATTATATTTAAAGCGAACAAATTTTTAGCTAACGTTACATCTTCATCATACAGCATGAACGAGCCCTTTCAAGTTATGATTTTTTGAACATTGAATCGATTTCAGTCTGTGAAAGTGTATATTTTTTTTCTTTCGTTTGAAAGTTGTCTTCTTCTAAAATTGCCTTGATATCTTCCTCTGAAAAATTTTCACCGACGAACAAACCTTGTCTGGTTTGTTTATGATTTAAATTTTGAATACCCTCCGGGCTCACTTTTGTAAGCATTCCGCAACCTCCACAGTAGATATCTTTTTCGCTATTAATAAAACCGCACGAATGCCTTTGAGTTGGTAGTGTTTTACCACAATGTAGGCAAAATAGCCGGTTGATGTTATTTTCGGTATTGCACGCTTCACATATCATATTAGTTCTCTCCTCTATTGCTTAAAATCTCTTTTACAATATTTAAAAAGAATTGATTATCGTATGGTTTTACAAAATAATAGAGCGCTCCTGCTTTTTTTGCGGCGCCTACATTTTCGGGGTTAGCAAGGGATGAAATCATAACTACACGCGCCTTCGGATTTATTTTCATAATATCCTCTAAAACATCCATCCCGTTTTTCTTTGGAAGCATTATATCCAAAACTACGAGATCGGGATTCAATTGTTTGAATTTTTCAACTGCCGATAATCCATCGGCTGCCGTAAATATTTTGGTCAGCCCCTCTTTCTTAAATAACGTTGTCATAATAGTTCGTATATAATCTGAATCATCGACTATTAAAATTGTAGAAGATAAATATTGCTCTGACATTTTTAGATTGCTCCTAAATAAATTAAAGTAAAATTGGGAGAGTGAATATATAGTAATTTCCTATACCTTCACTATTTTCAGCCCAGAATTTTCCACCGTGGGCTTCGATAATCATTTTACAGATTGTAAGCGACAAATTTTTGTTCAACACTATTTTATTTAATCTTGCCTGCTCAAAGCGATCGACTATCAAATTAAGTTCTTCCGGATCTATATGGTCTCCTGAATCTTTGACCGAACATTTTATGTACGTCAGGTTCGAATCCTTATGCAGTTCGGCAAACACTCCAACGTCGCCGCCTATAGGGGTTTGCGAAATAGCATGTCCGATTAATAATTGCAAAGCATGCATCAGTTGATAAGAATCGAACTCGAATTGTATATCTTCCTTGCAGAAAAATCTGTTTAAATTTATCTTCTGTTTCCTGATAACTGTATCGAGATGAGAAATACTTTGATTAATCGTCTCAATAATATTATGTCTCTCGCGTTTCAAGGTAATACTTTGAGGGTCGAATTTGGCAACGACTGCCGATTCCTGTAGAAGTCCGATATGTTCATCGAGTGCACTTATGGCTAATTGGATTATCTCCTTTTGATGTTCATTCAGAGTACCCGTTGATTCATCCGTCAGCATCAACAGCGGAAGTTTTACCGAGGTCGAATAATTTAAAAAGTCCTGCACTAACAGATATTGAAAATTCCGGTATAAATTTTCAGCTTCCCTTTCTGCATGGTACATCCTTAACAATGCCCTGATTCTTATTAAAAGTTCGTCGGTGTTGATAGGTTTATTGAGGAATTCATCCCCCCCCGATTCGAATCCTTTTTGAAGGGCTTCATGTGTATTTGCTCCCGTAAGAAATACGATCGGAGTTTTCAAGAATGCTTTGATTTTCCTGATTTCTACAGCAGTTCTGAAGCCGTCTAATATGGGCATGTGAACATCGAGGATTATCAGATTGGGGTTGAACGAATTGATTATTTTCAAACATTCAAGTCCGTTGGGGGCTTCGGCTGTTACGAACCCGGCATCAGTAAGACAACTTGCTAATAACATCCGCAGGGCTTCTTCGTCATCAACAACCAGTATCTTATCTTTGTTTTTCTCTTTTTTTGCTACCATAAAACCTTTGTGCGCCAGAAGGGAGTCGAACCCCTAACCCTCAGCTTCGTAGGCTGATGCTCTATCCAGTTGAGCTACTGGCGCGAATTAATTGTTAACTGAAGTTACGCAGAATTGACTTTTTGTCATGTTGAGCGAAGCGAAACATC
>JASEGV010000023.1 GCA_030017895.1 Bacteroidota bacterium
ACCGAATCAGAAAATAAAAAGAATGCCGATAGTTATTAAGGATGCACAATATCCGATAAATATAAGTTGGGATATTAATCCGGAAAATGCTTTGACTTATTCAGTTTCATTTATGCCGGAAGGAGGTTTAGGGAAGCCACAGATATACAATGTAGAAACTTCGGGAAATCTGGTAATTCCAAAAATTAAAAATGGGATTATATCACTAACTACAAGTGGTGATATGAATTCAGAAAAATCAAAGCATTCCTATTCACTAAATGAAAATTATCCAAATCCCTTTAATCCAAACACTGTGATAAATTATAGTATTGCTGAGCCCAATAATGTAAAATTACTTGTGCACGATATTCTTGGGCGAGAGGTAAAAATCTTAGTAAACGAATATCAATCAGCAGGGTTAAAAACTGTAAACTTTGATGCCGGTGATTTGCCAAGCGGCGTGTACTTCTACAAACTAACTGTTGGCTCATTTACATCTGTAAAGAAGATGATTTTAATGCGGTAGTATCTTGTATGTCGAAATGCCATTTCGACTTACAGAGCCGGTTTCTCAGCGTGGGAAGTCGGCTCTATTTATTTTCAATCCTTAATGTTTAAAAATTTATTCCACAAATTGAAAAGTTCACCTGTGGCTATTACATCTCCGATGCAATAGTTGGCAATGTCTCTGTATCTCCCAGCTCTGAAGAGGTCGCCTAAATCTAATCCTGTGATTCCTTCGCTTTTCGGACTTTTAATTCCGAAAGCTTTGCAGTAAAAATCTAAATTGAATTTTTTAACAGCGGCGTAAAACGAAAGCTGGTCTAACAAGTCGCAATGAATTTTAGCATCGTATCGGTAAGGCACTAAGTTTCTTGACGGAACAACTCCTAATATCGCTGATCGAAGCATCACAAACGGACAGTCGAAAGTCCTGCCATTAAATGTTATAAACTGGTCGTAGTGCTTGATGGCAGTCCAGAACCATTCGAGAATTTCTTTCTCATCTCCCGATACAAATCCTACTTTACCATCATCGCTTGTGTATTCTTCTTTCACATCCGATTGGTATAAAACTTTTCCTTGATTGGTATCAGGATTGAACATCCCGATTGCTATAATGCGGGCAGTGGGGGCATAAAGATTTAACTGCAATAGAGCTTGTTCACGTTTCTCTTCGGTGTCGGCAAATTTTAATAGATACTCTTGTTGAACCTCATCAAAATTATCAAACGGGAAGGCTAGGGTTTCGATATCAAAAACAACTCGTTTCATTCTTCGGGCAATTCGTCTTTTTTAAAAACTTGCTTCATAACATTCGAAATAATCTCCCACGAAAAACCGCGACGCGATAAAAAACTTGAAAGCCGAATATAATTTTGTTTATCGTCGGATTTTAATTTTGTGGTGCGGTATTTTTTTAACTGTTTTTTTGCTGTTTCAAGAGCCGATTCTTTTTCATTTATGTTGCTGTACGATTTATTGATAATTTGAAGAACGATATCTTTAGGTATCTTTTTATCAAGAAGCCGCTGTTTTAATAAATTCCTTCCGATAGCTTTTCCCTTTAATGTGTAACGGGTAAAGCTTTCGGCGAACTCGCGGTCGTTAATTAAACCGATGCCCTTTAAATTTGAAATTACAGAATCGACCACTTTCGGTTTGAATTTTTTGCTATCGAGTTTTTTGCGAAGTTCGTACTCGCTTCTTTGCCGGTAACTGAAATATCGTAAGGCAGTATCTTTCCCTCTGTGGAATTCATCTAAAAATAAAATTTCGTTCAGCTTACCCTCGGTAATCGAGTCGCCCTTTCTTAACCCGCATTTTTTAATAACATCTTTATAAATAGTGTATTTAATATTCGTATCTGTTAAGAGTACAACAAATTTAGGTTTATTTTTAGCTTGCGATATATTGCTTATTATCATTTAGTTTTTTTAATTTCAGATTTGGATGTTGCGACTGCTGTCCGTTCAGTTTCGCTGGGAGATCCACCGTTCAAGTTTAATTTACTTCGTAAAATCTGGTCGATTTCTTTGTTAAGTTTTTCGTTTTCGAGAAGTAATTTTTTTACCGCATCCCTGCCTTGTCCAATTCTATCCTCTTTATACGAAAACCAAGATCCGCTTTTCTGGATTACGTTCTGCTCGATTGCAAGGTCAATTAAATCGCCTAATTTCGAGATGCCTTCGTTGTATAAAATATCGAAGGAAGCTTCGCGGAAGGGAGGCGCCATTTTATTTTTTACGACTTTAACACGTGTCCGGTTGCCGATTACCGTAGTGCCATCTTTAATTGCTTCGATTCGCCGAACATCCAATCTTATTGAGGCGTAAAATTTAAGTGCGTTACCGCCGGTAGTTGTTTCGGGGTTACCAAACATTACTCCGATTTTTTGCCGAAGTTGGTTAGTAAAAATTACTGACGTTTTCGATTTGTTTATTGCCGCAGCTAATTTACGAAGCGCTTGCGACATAAGCCGAGCTTGAACACCCATCGTCGGGTCACCCATTTCGCCTTCGATTTCAGCTCGCGGTGTTAGCGCTGCAACTGAGTCGATCACAATAACATCTATTGAACCGCTGCGGACCAGAGTTTCAACTATTTCCAGAGCTTGCTCGCCGAATTCAGGTTGCGAAAGCAACAGATTATTTACATCAACACCTAAACGTTTTGCATAAGCTACATCTAATGCATGTTCTGTATCAATGAACGCTGCAATGCCGCCCCGTTTTTGTGCTTCGGCAAGTATGTGAAGACACAAAGTAGTTTTACCGGAAGATTCCGGACCGTATATTTCGGTAACTCTACCCCGCGGTATCCCGCCGATACCTAAAGCATGGTCGAGCGATATCGACCCGGTAGGGATTGATTCAACTTTTACTGCCGGCCGATCACCGAGACGCATCACAGCACCCTTGCCGTGTTGTTTTTCGATTTGTTCTATTGCAATTTTTAAAGCTTGTGAACGCGATTCTTTACTTACATCTTCTGCCATAATATCTCCACTTTAACGGTTTTTATATTTTTGTAGTAAATCTAAGACTACCCGTTTGATCTCTTCTGTATCGAACGGTTTTGTAACATAATCTGTTGCTCCGAGGGATTTTGCAACACGCCTCGCATCGTAATCATCAAGCGACGACATAAATACAAAGGGTATTGTATTCAACTTTGGGTTGTTTTTAATTTTATCGAAAAGTTCGAAGCCGTTCATTACAGGCATTCTAACATCGCTTAAAATTAAATCAGGTTTTATTTTTGACAACTTGTCGAGGGCTTTTGTTCCGCTGTCGGCTGTTATCACGTTGTACGATTCGCCGTCTAAAACAGTTTGCATTGTTTCGAGCCAAATATCCTCATCGTCTATAAGAAATAATGTTTCATGTTTCTTTTTCGAAAATTTTGTTTTCATAAATCAAGCGTTTTGAAAGTTCACTGCTGTCAGTGTCGAATATTCTGATCCGGAAGGTTTTAAGATACTTCGCATCAATAGTATCTCCCGGCACGTCGTTATTTCTGATTTGAATTTAAGACTTTCCATAATAACAGTCAAGTTTTTAATATTGTGCTGACTTCTTACGCGACCTAATGTAATATGTGGGTGGAATTTTCGGTCTTCAGTTTCAAAACCTAATTTTTCAAGTTCGATATCTAACGAGCGTTTTAGTTTCAACAGTGTTCCGGATGTTTCATTAGCACCAATCCATATCACCCGTGGTTGATTCCAATTAGGGAAGCATCCGATATCATCGTATTCAATCTGAAACTGCTGGAATTTTTTTCCAACTGTTTCGAGGATGCCGTTGATTGCAGGAACCAATTCGTCTTTCGTCTCATTCAAAAATTTTAGAGTGATGTGAAATTTATCGGCAGTTTCCCATTTTACATCAGCTTGCGATTTTTTTAATTCTGCCTGAATTTCAGTCACTTGGGCTTTTACTGAAACGGGTGTATCGATAGCTATAAAAAGTCTCATAAAGTTAAAATTTTATTTCTAACAATTTCCATAGCGGTTTGTGATGCTCGAATTTTTGTAATCAATCTGATATCGCCAAAATGAAATTTTTGTGCGAATGTTTCGTTCTTATCAGAGTATCCGATCCACACTAAACCGACAGGTTTTTCGGCATTTCCGCCGGTCGGTCCGGCTATTCCTGTTGTTGAAATTCCAATATCTGTTTTTGAAATCTTCCGAACCCCATCCGCCATCGCTTTCGCTACTTCTTCGCTCACTGCGCCGTGTTTGATTATCAGTTCTTTGGGGACACCGAGTAACTCAGTTTTTGAATTATTGCTGTAAGCTACAACCCCTCGTTCAAAATATTTTGAACTTCCCGAAACATTAGTAATCCGATTTGCGATTAAACCGCCTGTGCAGGATTCCGCAACCGAAATAGTTAAATCTTTTTCTGCTAAAAGTTTTACGATTACTTCTTCTAATTCTTCATCTTCAATTCCGTAAATATATTTACCAGCTTTTTTCCGAATATTGTTTTCAATATCAACTATTTTTGTTTCGATGGAAGAACTATTCGTGCCTGTAATTGAAATTCGCAACCTAACACCTGTCGGGGCAGGGAGGAACGCTAAAGTCGATTGCAGGTTTTCAGTATTGCCGAGAAGGTCGTCAACATCGCCTATCAGCTCGGCTAAAGATGCTTCAGTTATACCTGTAGTTTTTAATGTGCGATGTAAAATTTGTTTCCCGATATTAAGAGATTGTAGAAAAGGAAGCAGATAATCGCTCATCATACCTTTCATTTCGTAAGGGACACCCGGCGTAACAATAAAGTATTTTTGATTGCGTTCAAAAAGGAAACCTGCGGCAGTGCCATAGTTGTTTTGAATAATTTTACAACCTTCCGGAACAAGTGTTTGCTCATCGGCAGCGGAATTCCATTTTAAATTTCGAAGTTCTAAAATTCGTTTTATGTTTTCTTTTACTTTATCATCGACTACAAGATGTGTGTTAAAAAATTTACAAACAGTTTTTTTTGTAATATCGTCGTGTGTGGGACCGAGTCCCCCCGTTACTAATACTAAATCGTTCTCGGAAAAATATTTCTCAAAAGTAGAAATAATGTCGGTTTGGTTATCGCCAATCGTTATTATGTTTCGTACAGAAATTCCAAACTTGTTTAATTGCTCTGCAATATAAGATGCGTTGGTGTTAATCACTTGACCAATCAATAACTCATCGCCTATGGAAATTATTGATGCGTTCATATTACCAAAACAGCGATTTGTAAAAGCAGATTAGCATAGATTCCTGCAAAAACATCGTCTAACATAATGCCCCAGCCGAGTTTTAATTTTTCGGCTCTTCGACAGGGGAATGGTTTGATGATATCGAAAATCCTGAATAACACAAATGCAGAAATCATTATTATTAAATTAGAAGGTAAAAATAGGAGCGAAATCCACATTCCTACAATTTCATCTATTACAACAACCGATGGGTCGCTGCCTAACGATTTTTCTAAAATTGAAGAAGTGATAACCCCTATAAAAAAAGTTAAAATAATTAATGGTATAAAAAAATAAGTACTGCCGACACCGCTAATAAAGAAAATTGCCAAACCGAGAGCTGAACCCGCCGTACCGGGGGCGATAGGAAAGTAGCCGGTAAAAAGTCCGGTCGCGATGATACGGGCTGCGAAGGGAATTTTTTTATTCGATTGCATCAGAAGTATTTTTTTTATATAGCGATTGGATGAATTTTCGATTGTAATGGAAATACGAAACGCCTGTCCACACCGTTAAAATAGTAACGAGTATCATCATACCGAAAAGTACTTGCGGATGAAGTAGGTTGTCGATCAGGCTGTATAATGTTGGATGTTTAATTTGTAGTAACGGAATCGTTCTGATTACATAGAGAACTAATATATAATAAATGACTACGTATTGCATAGTAGTTTTAGCTTTTGCTAAATATGTAGTAACAATTGGCTGGTCTCTCAATTCAGCGATTGAACGTAAGACGGTAATCAGAAGATCACGAAAAACAATTATTGCAACCATCCAGGCATCGATTAAATTCAAATAAGCAAATGCAATAAGAGCTGTGGAAGATAAAATTTTATCGGCAAGTGGGTCCATAAATATACCGAAGCGGCTGATGTTACCCCATTTGCGAGCAGCCCACCCGTCGTACCAATCGGTAAGTGCTGCTATAATGAACAAGGCTAATGAAATTTGTTTGTAGAATAAGGAATCAGAAATGAACAGGACCAAAAAAATTGGTGTGAGGATAATTCTTAGAAAGGTGAGCGAGTTCGGTAATGTAATTGTAACATTGTTAGCCATAGGTATATTTAAAGAAAAATTTGGATTTATGCAAGTAAAACAAAAAAGCCCAACTCGTTGGTTGGGCTTTTTATAAAACCATAGTTTTAAAACCTATGCAGCTTTTGTAACTTTACCTTGTTTTATACAGGTGGTACATACTTTTACGCGTGCAGGTTTTCCATTCACACTTGCGTGTACCTGTTTTAAGTTGGGCAACCAACGCCGACGAGTGCGGTTATGGGCATGACTTATATTATTGCCGCTAAGCGGTCTTTTTCCGCATATTTCACATACTTTTGACATAAATTTTTCTTTCTATTAATCTAAGCTCTAAAATTTCGTGCGTCAATATAGCTAAAAAGATAGAAAGATGCAAAAAAAAATTATTCAAAAAAATATCTTGCCCCAATTCCACCATTCATATTTAGTGTTGTTCCGGGGATAAGGTCGAGTATTGGTGCAAGTTCAATAAAAAAATCAATCGGCGCTTGTTTTAATAAGAAGCCAATTCCAAAAACACCACGGACTCCAATCCGCCCGTTATCCTTATTTCCAAGCCGAATTCTGCCGCCAACACCATAATAAACAGGAATGCGTTCTTTCGTCTTTATTAAATCGAAGTCGTGCCAAAGATAATCGGCGTGCATGTGTAATGCAGGATTTTTATAAAACGACCAAGCCAGACCCGCATCAATTGCATTAGTCGGGGAAGTCCAGGTTTTTAAACTTATGCCGGTTGGTTCGCCCAACATTAATCCTATACCGAATCCTCTTTCCTGTGAAAATGCGAAAGCAGCAACAAGTAACAGAGCGATTAAAATCAATTTTTTCATATTTATAGTACTATATTTTTATTTAACATAATTTTAATAGTAGAAAAATAGAAAAATTCTACAACGGTTGCAAGTCTCTTAAAAATTTTATTTATTATCATAACTATGATAGTACTAGGAATTGAAACATCGTGTGACGAAACTTCTGCTTCAGTGTTGAATGATGGTGAGGTGAAATCGAATATCATTTCATCTCAAATTATACATCAAAAATATGGAGGCGTTGTGCCCGAGTTAGCTTCGAGGGCACATCAAAAACTTATTATTCCTGTGGTTGAAAAAGCAATCATCAATGCCGGCATAAACCAAACTCAGATTGATGGTGTGGCAGTTACTTACGGTCCGGGTTTGATCGGAGCGCTGCTCGTCGGTTTAAATTTTGCAAAAGCGTTTGCTTACGGTCTCAAGATTCCGTTTGTTGGAGTAAATCACATGCAGGCACATCTATACTCAAACTTTTTAGGGAAAGAAAAACCTGAATATCCTTTTATATGTTTGATTGTTTCGGGCGGGCACACACAACTGGTATTTGTTAGAGAACCGTTCAATCACGAATTATTGGGTGAAACTCTCGACGATGCGGCAGGCGAAGCTTACGATAAAGTTGCAAAGATGTTAGGGCTTGGTTTCCCAGGAGGGCCGCAGCTCGATAAACTTGCTCAAAGTGGAAATAATAATTTTGTTAAATTTCCGCGCTCGTATTTAAGTGAAGATAGTTTTGAATTCAGTTTCAGCGGAATTAAAACTTCGGTGTTGTATTGGTTGAAAAATAGAGGATATTATCCGATAAACGAGAATTCGAAAAAGTTAGACGCCCAGTTGCTTTCCGATTTGTGCGCCAGTTTCCAAGCTGCAGTTGTTGATGTGTTAGTTGAAAAAACTATGAGAGCGGTCGAAAAATATAAAGTGAAACATTTAACTGTATCGGGCGGGGTTTCGGCTAACTCTGAATTACGAAAAAGATTAATCGTAGCCGGTAACAAAAGTGGTGTAAAAGTTTTTATCCCCGATTTAGAGTACTGTACCGACAACGGCGCTATGGTGGCAGTTGTGGGTTGGATGCTTTTTAAAAGAGGGATTACTTCCAATTATGAAATTAGTGCTGTAGCAAATTTAAGCATGACTTGAAAAACCAGTATGGTAAAACTAACACCCAAAACAAACAACAGTCCAGTGCCCATAAATTTTTCGATTCAGGAAAATAAAGTTCGCATTTTACTGATTTTGATAAGTGCCGCAGCGATTGCTATGTTAGTTTTAATATTGAGTGGTAGCTACAAACAAAACGGATTTTTCGGATTTACTTTGGACGATCCATGGATTCATCTTCAATTTGCAAAAAACTTGAACGAGTATGGAAGCTTTTCATATTACAAAAACGAGCTTTCTACAGCTGGTTCAACTGCTCCCCTGTACACAATTTTATTATCGGTAGGTTTTTTCTTCACTAAAAACGAATTTTTATTAAGTTACTTTTTCGGCATTATTTTCTCAGTTGCATCGTTTATTACTTTTTTCTTTTTACTCCGAAAAGAGTTTGATAATTCGATCTTAATTGCAATCGCCGGTTCGCTCATGCTTTTTCTTGAACCACGATTAGTGTGGATTTCTTTATCGGGTATGGAAACTACTTTTGCGATTTTTCTAATCATACTAACATTATACTTTTATAAATCTAACAGAGGTGTACCGTTAGGGATTTGTTTCGGTTTATTCTTATGGACTCGTCCCGAAGCGTTAATACTTATAATTGCAATCATCTTTGATATTTTGTACAACAAGTTTTGGATAAAGGCAGATAAAATAAAAAAGAATAAACCAATTTTGGAAGGCGATAAATGGTTACAGAAATCAGCTATTATTTTTAGTGCGATTGCAGTTTTATACCTTGTCCTTAATTTATATTTATCGGGAACAATCTTCCCAAATACTTTTACTGCGAAGATTAAATATTATTCCGGCGGCGGTCAAAATTATTTTCAACAACTCTTGGAATTTTTAACAAGCAAACATCTCTTTCCATTTGCAGTTTTTGTTGGAATTGGTTTGATAACTGTTCTCTTAAATATTGCATTGCGTAGAAAAGATAAATTTATTGTATATATTTTATGGAGTATAGGTCTGTCGGTGGCGTTCGCAATCTATCTACCATTTCTATATCAGAATGGGCGATATTTAATGCCCGTATTGCCATTTGTAATTGTAATTGGTCTTCAAGGGGTTGTAGTTACAATTAACTTATTATATAGCAGGGTATTTTTGTTTAAGAATAAAAAAAGGTTATTCCTACCAGTGGCTGCTCTGTTGTTGATTTTCTTAACTCAGTTTGGTATATCGACAGCTGAGATATATAAACAATATGCGTTAGATTGTAAATACATAAACGACAGACAAGTTACGACGGCAAAATGGCTGAAGAATAATTTACCTCAGGCTGCAGTGGTTGCTACTCATGACGTTGGGGCAATAGCGTTTTATTCGGATAGAAAAATAGTGGATATGGTTGGTTTGATATCGCCTGAGATGATTCAAAACATAGGTAGTTTTGATGGCTTGAAAAATTTTATAGATTCTAAAAACTCGACTCATTTAGCTGTGCTTCGAAATTGGTTCCACCTAGGTAATCAAACACCCATTTATCAAACTGACGAAAGATTTCCTGAAGTTATGGAGGTCTTTAAATATGATCCTCGATACGCAATGTTCGTCTCACAAAATATCGTCCGTATGAATGAGGAAGCAGAATATTTGTTAAATTCTGGAAAAACTCAGCAGGCGGGTTATCTACTGGAACAGTCAATCCGTATGTTCCCAAATTTAGATTGGTCGCATTATCTTATGGGGAAAGCATTTCTCTCAATCAATAATCTTGAAAAGGCGACAAAAAGTTTTCAAAATGCCCTTAATTTAAATCCCGAACATAATCAAGCGAATCGGTCGATGGATTTTATTTCATCACAAATAAACAAATGAAAAATAAATTAACAAAATTAATTGTTTTACTACTCGCTATTGTTGTGATATTATTTTCAGGTTTAATTTATTTTACCTTCTTCGCACCTAATTATTTCGAGGGTGAAATAGTTATTAAAGTTTCAAAAGGTATGACCTTCGGGCAGGTGGCTGAAAGCCTCAAAGCGAATAATGTCATAAAAAATAGAACCTTGTTTGAAATCGCCGGCAAAATTATTAGCGCTGAAAAAGATATTAAAATTGGAAAATATCTTTTCATAAGTAGGATGACGAATTTAGAAATATTGGACGATTTAAAATCCGGGAAATCAGCGTTACGAGTGAGTGTTACGATACGCGAGGGATTGAAAGCAACGCAGCAGGCAAAAATATATACACAACAGCTCGGAATTGATTCAGCTAAATTTGTGGAATTTGTGTTTGATGAAAGCTTTGCAAAAAAATTAGGCGCCGATGGAGAATCGTTAGAAGGATACTTAATGCCCGATACTTATCAGTTCTACTGGCAAGCCGATGAAGAAGAAATAATCGAAAGGATGGTTGAGCAGTTCTGGAAAGTTTACAACGACACCTTTCAACAACGCGCTAAAATACTTGGACTTTCCAACAACGAAATCATAACTATGGCTTCTATCGTCGAAGTTGAAACGGATCTCGATTCCGAACGTGCAACAATTGCTGGAGTTTATTACAACAGATTGCGTAAGCGGATATTTTTACAAGCCGACCCAACAATACAATATGTTATAGAAGATGGTCCAAGAAGATTAAGGTATAGTGATTTAAAAATCGAATCTCCATATAATACATACCGGTATTTTGGTTTACCACCAGGACCGATTAATAATCCGGGTAAGGCATCAATTCTTGCCGCATTATATCCTGCAAAGCACAAATATATTTTTTTTGTAGCAACCGGTTTTGAAGGACATACATTCACCAGAACTTATTCGGAACATCAGAGGGCAGTATCTCAGTTCAGAAAAAACAAAACAGCAAGGCAACAAAATAAGGAAGCTGGGTTAAATTAATGAACATCCATAGAATTATTATATCTGGAATATCAGTATTGTGTTTGAATTGTGCTGGTCAGTTTTACCCTTCGGGAGGTCCGCCCGATTCAACGCCACCTCAAGTCATTGAAACAATTCCGGAAGAGAACTCATTGTTTTTTAAAAGCAATCTAATCTCTTTAAAATTCAGCGAGTATGTTGAGCAACGCACAGTTCAGGAAGCAGTTTTTATTTCACCTGATTTGGGATTGCTGGAATTTGAATGGAGTGGTAAGGAATTAGATATACTGTTCACTGAGAAATTACGCGATAGTACAACCTACGTATTTTCAATGGGAACGGATGTGAAAGACAAGAATGGCAACCGTATGGAACATGCTTTTGGCTTCGCATTTTCGACGGGGAGTGAAATCGACACTGCAACAATATCAGGAAAAATTTTTGATAAAAAATCTGAAGGTATTACATTATTCGCCTATAAACTTGATAACCGCAACCCGGATACTCTGAATCCACAAAATGTAAAACCCGATTATCTTACTCAAACAGGAAACGACGGCTCGTTTATCCTGAAAAATTTATCCTACGGAACTTACCGCCTCTTTGCAATCAAAGATGAGTATAACAATTTGCTGTATGATCCGCAGATAGATCGCTTTAGCTGTGCGAATTCCGATATAAATCTGACACCTGAAAATCCCGCAGTCTCGGATCTTAGATTCCGGTTGGCTGTCGAGGATACTACTTCACCGTTTATCGTAAATGTAAACGCGATTGATAGAAATAATGTAGTAGCAAAATTCAGTGAGGCACTGGATACTTCTGCTATTAACTCAATCTCGTTTGAAATAATAGATACTGTTACGAATAATCGGTTGAATATAAATTCAATTTCTTTGATAAGTCAACAACTAAATATAATTGTATTGAACACTTCTATTCAGGATTCACAGATATATAAATTGACGGCATACAACGTTCTTGATACTGCGGGAAATATTATTTTAACGAAAAATAATTTTGTTTATTTTCAGGGCAAGACTCAACCAGATACTACAAAACCAATTTTGGTATTTATCAACATATCGAAGAATTCTACAGATGTTCCGTATTCACAAGAAGTATCTTTGTTTTTTAGTGAAGCTATAAACAGAAATGCTTTTGAGAATAGTTTTCAATTTATTGATTCGGGGAAAGTAAAAGTCGATGGCAAATTTTTCTGGCAATCTGATGCTAACTTGATTTTCAAACCTTCTGTACCGTTACAAAGTAAAGTCGAGTATTCAATAAAAATGGTTATGGATTCGATATACGATGCAGCGGGTAACTCTATTCGGGATAGTGTTGTAGTTATTAAATTCACCACTGTCGATTCAAAAAAATTAGGATTAATCCGCGGCAGCGTTTCAGTAGATTCACCTGACTCTCTTTATCGCCGGGTTGTTCTCCATTTAGTTAATATTAATAATTTTACAGTCGTACCGGTTTCTCTGAAAGTAAACCAAGTTCAGACTTTTGAATTCTCAAATTTACCCGAAGGGCAATATACTATTCAGGCGTTTGTAGATGAAAATAATAACGGTAAATACGACTCGGGTAAAATATTTCCGCATCACTATTCTGAAATATTAGGAATTTATACTGATACTATTAAGGTCAGGGCGCGATGGCCCATCGAAGGGGTGAATATAAAATTTTAATCTTATTCTGTTTCGAAAACAGGTTCTTTCGGTTTTGGAGGAGGCGATTTATATACCTTATCAGGCACTACCCACGCATTTTTATATCCTGAGTCGATTAGAAATTTTAATAAATGATTTGCTGATGCTCGGTATGGAAAATCACCTGCTCTGATTTTATAGTAGGGTGCCTCGTGAATCATATAAACCCAATCGTACTGCAGGAGTGGAGATATCTGGTTTTTCATTGCATTCGCTTCATCAATTTCCGAGGTCATTAATATTTGTATTCTGAATCCGGATATAATTTCCGGTTCAACTTTATCAGTTTCTCCCCTTTTTGTACCAACGAAATTTTTCGTCTCGTTTTCATTTTCTTCTTTCTCAACATCATCATCGTAATCGGCAGGATTAAAAGTTTTTTCATATTTATCTAAAAAATCTTTCTGTTCTGCTTCGGGAGTTTTAGCCGACTCGCTTTTAAAGAGTGCAGCACATCCCCAAAACCAAAACGATAAAAAGAATATAAAAAATTTTATTCTCATCGGGTTACTTCATTGTTTACATCAATCACCCAAGCGTTGTTGTAGTCAGGGAATTTTTTAACAAATTGGTCGTGGAATTCAGTTGCAGCTTCTTTACTCCAGAAGTTTCCGACCATCACACGATAAATCCGTTTTGCTGAATCGTAAATATTGTAAATTTCTTCTTTGAAAAGATTTTTTGCATTGTAAGCAAATTGAAGTGCATTTTCTTCTTTTTCAAATGCACCAATTTGAATAGAAAAATTTTCGACAACTACTTTTTCAGGATTTTCGGGCGGGGGCGGAGGAAGTTCTTCAGTTATTACACGACTCGGCTCTTTCATATCTGAAGTTTCTTTTGTTGAACCACATCCCGCTAAAATATAAATACATAATCCAAATACTACAAGATGTAAACTCCTCATCGAATTTCTCCTTCTTTAATTTTATTAATACATTCCGGTTGATTTAGTTGTATCGGTTTCGCCTATTACAATTTTTACGCTGGCGCTTGCACCGATTCTGTCGGCGCCGCTTTCAACCATCTCGATTGCATCTTCACGTGTTCGCACACCGCCCGATGCTTTAACACCCATAGCACTGCCTACTACTTTGCGCATCAAAGCAATATCGCCGGCGGTTGCACCACCTTTTGCAAACCCTGTCGATGTTTTTACAAAATCAGCGCCCGAACGTTTTGCTAACAAACACGCTTTTATTTTTTCCTCATCTGTCAATAAAGCACTTTCGATAATTACTTTGGTTAAAACACGATGACGTTTCGCTGTGCTTACAACTGCGAAAATGTCGTTTTCAACATAATCGTACTCTTTTGATTTGAGCATCCCGATGTTGATAACCATATCAACTTCTGTTGCACCATCACGAATTGTCTGCTCTGTTTCAAATGCTTTAGCTTGAGTTGAAGTTGCACCTAACGGAAAGCCGATTACAGTGCAAACTTTTACAGGTGTATCTTTTAATAATTGCGAACACAAACTAACGTAAGAAGGATTTATGCAAACACTTGCAAAAGTATATTTCGCTGCTTCTGCACAAAGCTCTTTGACCTGTTGGACTGTGGCTTCGGGTTTTAGAAGGGTATGGTCTATCATTCGTCCGAGTTCGGTATCAATTCCACCGGCAGCTTCAACGCCGATGCTTGCCGATATCCGGCTTGCCCCTTCGCTGACAATATTTTTTACACCCGCTTTATTATGTATAACACACAAACCATCAGTGCAGACACCATCTTTACACGTTGATCCGGAAGATTTTTTCGCTTGTGTTTCGGTTGGATAGTCATTCAAAACAAGTTTAATAATGCGTTCGATTTCAGAATTGTTCATTTTGTTTGGTCTCAAATTTATTAAATATTTGTAATAAATATATGAAAAATTTAGAAAATTACAATTTTTGGAAAAAACAGACTCGTTTACTATATTGCCACAGTCATTTTTCATCAATAATATTCGAAAATAACTTTTAATGAACTACAAAAAAAGAACACATACGTGCGGAGAACTCAGATTAGATAATTCAGGCGAAAAGATTATATTGAACGGATGGGTTGACAGCCGGCGTAACTTGGGTGGAATTATTTTTATTTACATGCGCGACCGTTACGGCATTACCCAAGTTGTTTTTAATCCACTCCAAAACCAAGAACTTTATGAATTAGCTGAAACACTGCGAAACGAATTTGTAATCTCGGTTACCGGGCGAGTTGAAAGTCGCCCCGTCGGTATGAATAATAAACAAGTTGCCACAGGTGAAATTGAAGTTGTGGCTGAAGAGTTAACAATTTTGAATAAAGCAGAGACGCCTCCCTTTGAAATTAAAGATGAGATTGACGTAAACGAAGAAACACGCTTAAAGTATCGCTATCTTGATTTGCGCCGAACGCCGCTTCAACAAAGTCTGCTTACTCGCCATAAAATGTATCAAACTACTCGGCGTTATTTTGACGAATTAAATTTCGTTGAAATTGAAACTCCGATTTTGATGAAGAGTACACCCGAAGGCGCACGCGATTATCTTGTGCCGAGCCGCGTTCATCCCGGAAAATTTTATGCACTCCCGCAATCGCCTCAAACTTATAAACAAATTTTGATGGTTGCCGGCTTCGACCGCTATTTCCAAATTGTGAAATGTTTCCGAGATGAAGATTTGCGTGCAGATCGACAACCTGAGTTCACACAGATAGATGTTGAGATGTCGTTTGTGGATGAACAGGATATCTTCACGATGGTCGAAGGTTTTATGGTCAGGTTGTTCAAAGAGATTAAAGGAATTGATATCAAAACTCCTTTCACAAAACTTACGTATAAAGATGCAATCGAAAAATACGGTTCTGACAAACCCGACACCCGTTTCGATTTAACATTTACAAATTTGAATGATATTTTATCCAACATTGATTTTAAAGTATTCAGCGAAACGATTAAAAAGGGTGGAGTTGTTTCAGGTTTTACCGCTCCGAATTGTACCACCTATTCACGAAGCCAACTCGACAACCTTACTGAGTTTGTGAAAAAAATGGGAGCGGGCGGTTTAGTGTGGATGCGTGTAACTGAAAACGGTATCGAAACACCCGTAGAAAAATTTTTGGGTAAAAAGGTTTTGGAGACCATCCGAACAAAAATGAATGCACAAATCGGAGACTTGATTTTATTGATATCCGATGAGTGGTCGAAAGCTTACAATATTTTAGGTTCACTAAGGTTGGAAATGGCTAATCGTCTGAAATTGATGGATGATAACAAATTTGAATTACTTTGGGTTACCGACTTTCCGTTGTTAGAATTCGTTCCCGAAGAGAATCGTTTTGTTGCTGTTCATCATCCCTTCACATCTCCGAAAATTGAAGACTTGTCGTTGCTCGATACCGAGACGAAAAATGTTCGTGCCCGTGCATACGATTTGGTATTAAACGGCAGCGAAATAGCCGGCGGCAGCATTCGAATATTTGAACAAGAGTTACAAAGAAAGATGTTCAGTTTGCTTGGTATAGGTGCTGAAGAAGCCCAAAAGAAATTCGGTTTTTTACTCGATGCATTCAAATACGGCGCTCCTCCACACGGCGGTATTGCTTTCGGCTTCGATAGAATTGCAATGCTTCTGACAGGACAGAAATCGATCCGTGATGTAATCGCATTTCCAAAAACTACAAGCGCAACATCTTTGATGGACGATTCGCCATCGGAAGTTGACGAAGCACAATTAAAAGAGTTGCATATAAAGATTGTATGAAAAAGAATCAAGTAAAATAATTAGGATAAATCAATGGAAAACATACTAAAAAAAATAACAATAAATCCGGAACAATGCGGCGGGCGACCCTGCATAAGAGGGATGCGAATCCGGGTATCCGATGTTCTAGATTTACTTGCCTCTGGGCTAAGTGCACAACAAGTTTTAGATGAGTTGCCAGACCTCGAGATTGAAGATATTCATGCATGCTTACAGTATGCTTCTCAGAATATAGATCATCCGGTAGTAGCAGCGTGACTATAATCCTTGATGCACAACTTTCTCCGAAGCTTGCTGCTTGGATTGAAAAAGAATTTTTATTGAAAGTAATTCCAGTCCGTGATATCGGTTTGCGAGATTCTTCGGACGAAACTATTTTTAAAAAAGCACTTGAACTCTCAGCAATTGTAATGACAAAAGATATTGATTTTCTGAAGCTTCAAAAAAGGTTTGGTGCTCCGCCTCAAGTTATTTGGATACGCTGCGGAAATACATCTGATCTGAGAATGCGAGAAATACTAAAAAAAACATTTCCCGATACACTAAAGTTACTAAAAGAGAGTGAAAAGATCGTAGAAATTCGAGATATTTCAGAATAAGTACATCGAATTAATTTAACTTGTAATAAATTTACTCAGAATGTTAAAAGAGTTGCATATAAAAATAGTTGAGTAGTGACCGATGAACTTTTGATGCCATTATAGAACAAAAGACACGTCGGGAAATTCAGAAATATAATTTTTTCAAACTTGGTATTGGTGTAAAATTTTATAATCATAATTCATAAATCCAAAATATAAAATCTAATAAAGGAATTCTTATGGTCGGAATTGTAGGTTACGGTTCATACCTTCCAAGGTATCGAATAAAAGCTGAAGTAATCGCAAAGCAGTGGGGTTCGGACCCCGAAGCGATTAAACGTGGCTTATTATTAAACGAAAAAACTGTCCCTGGACAAGATGAGGACACAATAACAATTTCAGTTGCAGCAGCACGCGATGCAGTCAAGCGGGCGAACATCAATCCTCAAGATATCGGGGCTGTTTACATCGGCTCGGAGTCGCATCCATATGCGGTAAAACCAAGCGGCGCAACTTTAATTGATGCACTCGGAATCGGTCCGCACGTGCACGTTGCAAGCTACGAGTTTGCTTGTAAAGCCGGCTCGGAAGCAATGTATGTCGCTTACAGTCTTGTTAAGTCGGGTGAAATGAAATACGCGATGGGTATTGGCGCCGATACATCTCAAGGTGCGCCCGGCGATGCTCTCGAATACTCGGCTTCGGCGGGCGGGGCAGCGTTCATTATGGGAAAAGAAAAAATAGCCGCTGAAATTCTTTTCACTCATTCATACACATCCGATACGCCTGATTTTTGGAGAAGAGAGGGCGAGTTCTATCCGCGTCACGCCGGAAGATTCACAGGCGATCCCGCTTATTTCAAACACATAATGGGTGCGGCAAATGCGTTACTGGAAAAATCCAAAATGTCGCCCAAGGATTTCAAGTATGCGGTCTTCCACATGCCGAATGGGAAGTTTCCGCAAGAAGTTGGCAAACGGTTAGGGTTTACAAAAGAGCAGCTTGAGGTTGGATGGATTGTCCCTTGGATGGGTAATACTTATTCTGGCTCGTCACCAACCGGTTTGGCTGCGATACTCGATGTTGCAAAACCGGGTGATTCGATTTTTATGGTATCGTTTGGTTCGGGCGCCGGAAGCGATGGATTTATTTTCCGTGCCACAGAGGAGTTGCCAAAAATTCAGAACTTAGGTGTGAAGTTGCGCGATATGCTGCTAAACAACCAGATTTATTTAAACTACGGCGAGTATGCAAAATTCCGCCACAAAATTAAATTAAACGAATAAATAATAAACAGTGAACTATATGAAATCAATTGTTATATCTCCAAAAAATGATTCTGAGATGACGTTTGTTTCCACTTTGCTTAAAAAATTATCTATACCCACAAAAGTATTATCCGAAGAGGAGATCGAAGATTTAGGACTCTCAATACTAATGAGGGAAGCAGATAGAAATAAAAAAGTTAGTCGCGAGACAATCATGAGAAAATTGAAATCCTAATGGAAATCGAATTCCTTGAGAAATTCAGTCGGGATTTGGATAGATTGGTGGATGTTTCTACAAAGATAGCAGTTCGTAAAGCAATCACTTCAATCCAACAGGCCCATTCTCTAAATGAGATATCAAATATCAAAAAACTTAGAGGATATAAAACAGCATTCAGGATCAGAATAGGAGATTATCGTATCGGTCTATTTGTAGAAGGCGATGTAGTTCAATTCGCACGGATAGTTCACAGAAAAGATATCTAAAAAGTTTTTCCATAAAAAGTAAAAGGAAATAAAAAGGAGAATCAATTATGAGAGACGTAGTAGTAATCGGAGCTGGCATGACTAAGTTCGGCGAGCTTTGGGATAAATCGATTAAAGATATTTTCGTCGAAGCTTCATTAAAAGCAATTGAAGATTCAGGAGTTGACCACCTCGACTCGATTTATGTCGGTGCGATGTCGTCGGGATTGTTCGTCGGTCAGGAACATTTAGGTGCAATTCTGGCTGACTATTTAGGAATGAATCCTGTCCCCGCAACCCGAGTCGAATCGGCTTGCGCGTCGGGCGGTGCGGCATTTCGACAAGCATATTTAGAAGTTGCTTCAGGTGCGAGCGAGATAGTTCTTGCCGGCGGAGTTGAAAAGATGAACGACGGAGCCGATGTTACCGAAGTTTTAGCCACTGCGGCAGATCAGGAGTACGAAGTTTATCAAGGAATAACTTTCCCCGGTTTATATGCTATGATTGCTAAAGCACACATGCATCAGTATGGAACAACACGCGAACAACTCGCAGCAGTCGCGGTTAAAAATCACCGCAACGGTTCCAAGAATAAGAATGCACAATTCGGCTTCGAAGTTACTGCTGAACAGGTAATGAAATCTACAATGGTTTCCGACCCGCTTCGTTTGTTGGATTGTTCGCCGGTTACGGATGGTGGTGCGGCAGTAATTGTTGCCTCAATGGATGTTGCAAAAAAATTAAACAAAAATTTAGTTCGTGTTATTGCTTCAGCACAAGCTTCCGACACAATCGCGCTTCACAGTCGCGAAAGTCTTACGACACTAAATTCAGTCGTTAAATCTGCCGAGAAAGCATACCGTATGGCTGGCATTAAACCAATGGATTTGAACCTGTGTGAAGTTCACGATTGCTTCACGATTGCCGAGATTGTTGTTTCGGAGGATTTAGGATTTTTCGAAAAAGGCAAAGGCGGCGAAGCTGTTTTAAATGGATTGACTTCGATCGAGAGCGGGAAAATTCCGATTAACACGAGCGGCGGATTGAAATCGAAAGGTCATCCCGTTGGCGCTACCGGTATTGCCCAGATTATTGAGTTGTACGAACAACTTAACGGCAAAGCAGGCAGTAGGCAAGTAAAAAATGCCCGGATAGGAATGGCTCAGAATATGGGCGGTTCGGGTGCAAGCAGTGTAATACATATTTTGGAGGTCAAATGATTACAGCAAGATATCATCGCGAAATCCCTCAGCGTTACCGGCTTGAGGCAGGGAAATGCAAGAAGTGCGGTTTCATAGCATTCCCGCTCCGGCTTGTTTGTCCGAAATGCAAGACAAAAGATTTTGAAACTCTTCGGTTAAGCGACGAAGGTAAAATACTCACGTTTACAATCGTGAGGGTCGCATCGGATAAATTTTCAAAACAAACTCCGTTTGCTGTCGGAATCGTAGAGTTGAAAGATGGAGTGAAACTCACGACTCAAATTGCAGATGTTGATGTTGACAAGCTTGAAATCGGACAGAAGGTGAAAATTGTATTCCGTAAAATTCAGGAAGACGGCAAAGCAGGGATACTGTGCTATGGGTATAAAGCTGTATTGGTTTAACTAAAGGGTAGTTCTAATAATGAATAATTCCGCCAGAAGCGGATGAGCCTCCGGCTCAGAACACCGAATGTCGAATAACGAAGTGGAAATTGACTTCAATATTCTTTTGGATTTTTAGAACCACCCTAAAGCAAAACCTCCCGAAGATTAGTGGAAGAATTTTTGGGAGGTTTATCATCTAACACACAAACCGCCAAAACGCCTGAGTTTTGAGTGTTGAGTAACGAACACACACCATACGATAGAAATAGTTATCGGCGTTTTAATAAACAGTCACAACCCGCTGGAACGTTTGCACGCAGGTTAGTTCCAGTCCGTTATATCGCAATAAAATTTATCTCATTAGAAAAGGAGTTTAATGGAAATATTGGGCTGTATCCTGAAGGTAGATTCAATACTAAAACAATTTGGAAAAATTACCGCAGTATATAATCTTTCCTTCAGTATCAATAGGGGAGAAATTTTCGCTTTGCTTGGTCCAAATGGTGCCGGAAAAACTACTACAGTTCGGTTGCTGATGGACATAATTAAACCCGATGAAGGAATAATTGAATTTTACTTACACGGAAATAAAAGTTCCCAGATTCCTCTTGCTTCTGAACTTGGTTATTTACCCGAAGAACGTGGATTATATCAAGAAATTCCAATCATTAAGACTTTAGAATTTATGGGTATAATTAGAGGGATGCACAAAATTAAAGCTCGGGAATCATCTGAAGAATGGCTCGAAAAACTAGAATTGCTAGATAGAAAAAATGATAAACTAAGTACTCTTTCCAAAGGCAATCAACAGAAAGTTCAGTTTATTTCGTCTGTACTTCACAAACCATTGTTTGCTGTGTTAGACGAACCTTTTGCCGGTTATGATCCGATCAATCAAGAAGCATTTTTAAAGATAATCAAAGAGTTGAGAGACAAAGGAACTACAATACTTTTGAGTGCACACCAAATGCACTTGGTTGAACGAATTGCGGACAGAGTTTTACTAATAAATAAAGGAAAAAAAATTGCTTATGGAACCGTTGATGAAATAAAGAAAGACTTTTCTACCGGAGAAAAAATAATAATAAATGTTGAGAGCATACCGGATTTATCATTGCTTCAAAATGACGATGCTGTGGAAAAAGTTGAATTGATGAATGAGACTGAAATAAAAATATACTTAAAGCAAAACAAATCATTATCTGGACTGCTTAACAAAGCCGCTTCGAACTATAAAATTACTTCTGTGAAAACAGAACACATATCGTTACACGACATTTTTATTGATAAGGTGAAAG
Organism: Bacteroidota bacterium; assembly: GCA_030017895.1. NCBI lineage: Bacteria > Pseudomonadati > Bacteroidota > Bacteroidota bacterium. The sequence goes on from JASEGV010000023.1 coordinate 21,751, forward strand.
GAGATAACGATGAACAATAGAAATGATAAAAATATAAAATTGGTTTATGAAGTTGCTAAATGGGAATTCAACAGATGGTTCAAATTAAAAGATCAGGTCATCACACTGTTGATTAGTGCCTTTATTAGTCTTTTAATTTTTGGCGGAAAAGCTCTCATAGAAAAATTCAGTGATGATAAAGTTGAATTAGTCATTATCAACAGCGACCTTCTTCCCATCAAGTTAAGTAATGAAAGTAAAATCAAACTAATAAAAAAAGAATTTACTGAGATAGATAAGCAGAAAAAGTTATTGGCTGAAAAAGAAATAAGTGGAATACTAATATTAAATGATATTGATAATATTGAACTGACAGTAAATAAAGAACCCGCATGGTTAGGAGAATTGCAGGAAGTACTTACTTCGGCACGGCAACAAATCAAACTTAAGCAATCGAATATTTCTCCGGAGCAGTTAAAAAATATTTTTCAGCAAGCTCAAATAAAAATGAACTACACTGAAACCAAAAGAGAAAGAAGTAGTGCCGGCGAGAAGATATCAGCAGGAATATTTATTGGATTAATGCTGCTTGGAATATTTTTTGGGTTGTCTTATCAGTTTGTGGCTATAACCGGGGAGAAACAACTTAGAATAACTGAAGTAATAGCATCTGCAATTAGTCCAAAAACTTGGATAGATGGAAAGATTTTAGGTTTATCATTGCTGTCGCTCGTTTTGCTGGTAACAAGCGCTTTAAGCACAGTTGTGTTTATTATAGTTTCATCGATGTTTGGCAGCGGATGGTATATACCATTTTCAATTACCAATCCATTATTAATAGTTAAATTGTTTATTCTATCAATCAGTGGTTTTCTTTTATGGAACACTTTTTTTTCGGCGATAGCTGCCACAATTAACGACCCGAATACTTCAGCAAGAAGTTCTTTAATGATGGTGCCAGTCGTACCTGTTACGATTGCATTCTTCGCTATCGGAAATCCTGATTCGATGGCTATGAAAATATTATCATTGTTTCCTCTCACTTCTTCGCCGGTTCTGTCAGCAAGATTAGTTTTAACAGACGTACCATTTATAGAGATATTACTCTCTTTAGTCTTACTAATTATATCCATCTGGTATTTACGGAAAGCAGCCGGAAAAATTTTCTCACTTTCTATTTTAATGTACGGCAAGGAACCATCCTGGAAAGAAATATCCAGATGGTTTAAAGAATCAAGAAAATATTAATAAAACAATTTTGATAGATGTTACAATAAGATATAACAAGTTGTTCAAAGCGACAATCCAGTAAGAAGCGGAAAGGTGTATCCGTAATCCATAAGTTGACAGAGTGTATATCGTAATCCATAAATAAAAAATTATTCCACTGATGAGTAATTCTATTTCTAAAATATCAGGTGTATCATTAATCGTTATCGCAGTAATCGGCTTTATCACGGTGGCTGATGAATTCAGACATACCGGGGAGTTTATAGGCGTTTCCAGTATTTTATTTGCCGGTATAATTTTGCTAATAGACGGATATAATTTTTCAGTGTCAAAACGACTTTCAATCCATTGGGTAGCTATTGGTGTTTTATCAGGAATACCCCTCGGTGGATTGTTACTCGATAATATGCCGTTAGGTGTTGGGTCCGGAATGGTGATCGGAATTTTTGTTGCATTTGTGTTGGGGAAAAAGAATACTAAAATAAATCGATCAACCTAAACCAAGAAAACTTCCCAAAGGTTGACAGGGAATATTCAGAACAAACCTTCGGAAGATTACACGGAAGATTAATCATGTGTGGAATATTTGCCTTTTTCTCTTTTTAAGTATAAATTAGAACTGGATGTTAGCACGCTATTTGGCTGGATGAGAATAGCAAGGTTGTAGAAATTATTTGAAGGAAACAGTATAAAATAAAATTTACCTTTTACTCTAATTCCTGTTTAATTAACAACTAATTCATAACTAAACAAAATGAGGTAAATATGAAAAGGACAGCATTAATTCTCGTCGTATTGTTTTCTTCAATTATGTTTTCGTTGCCACTGATCGGCAATGATAACAAAAACGAAAAAAGTTCTGAGCTTGGAGAGCAGCTCGTTTTAATGGTTACATCAATCTTGCAAGGTAAAGATTATGCCGGATTCAGAGAGAATATTTTTCCTGAAGCATACGTAATCTACAACAATATTTACGAAAATATATTTGAAGTATTGGGAAATATTTCAAAAAAAGAAATATTCATCGAAGGGAAAGAAGCTGAAGTTGGATATGTTCATATATGGCTGCCGGACAATCAACAAAATGCCTATCTGGTTTTACAAACAAAAAATGTAGATAACGGAAAAACAAACTGACATTCAATCTTCTTTAAGATTGGCGAAAATCAGAAATGGCAAATATTAAGTTGGCATAAAAGCTAAATAAACAGACTGACCAATGCCTCACCCTACGGCAAAGTAGGGTTGAGGTTTTTAGGTTTTGAGTTTTAGTTTTTTATATTGATACTCAAAATATTAGAGTAAATAAAATGAAAAACAAAATCAGCATAGCTTCCGGGCAAGGTTTCTGGGGCGACTTGCAAACTGCTCCGATGGATCAAGTAACTAAAGGTCCGATTGATTATATCATGATGGACTTTTTAGCTGAAGTTACTATGTCCATAATGCAAAAGCAGAAGAAACGCAACCCGGAACTCGGTTATGCCAAAGACCTTGTGCATCTCATCGAGCAGATTCTCCCTACCTGCATAGAAAAAAATATAAAGATTATTACTAACGGCGGTGGTGTAAATCCTTCTGCTTGCAGCGATGCCATTCTAAAATGTGCAAAGAAAAAGGGATATAATTTAAAAATCGGGATTGTGCACGGCGACGATATACTTGATAAGTTAGATGAGTTTGAAAAGCGGGGCATCAAATTCAATAATATGGAAACGGGTGAATCAATCGAGAGCGTGCGGCAAAAAATATCAGCGGCAAATGTTTACTTTGGCGCCGCTCCGATTGCGGAAGCACTCCGCCAAGATGCCGACATTGTAATTACAGGCAGGACGACAGATACAGGACTGACGCTTGCCCCTATGATTTACGAATTCGGCTGGAATGAAAACGAATGGGGTAAACTCGCAAGCGGCACTGTTGCCGGACATATTCTCGAGTGTGGCGGACAAGCGAGCGGGGGAAATTTCAGCGGTAATTGGCGTGCAGTTCCCGACCTTGCACACATCGGCTTCCCGATTGCCGAGGCTTATCCAAACGGTGAAGTCATTATAACCAAACACGAAAACACAGGCGGTATGGTTACGGTAGAGACTGTAAAAGAACAATTGCTTTACGAAATTGGAAATCCTGCTAACTACATAACTCCCGATGTTGTCGCCGATTTTACTACGATTCAAATTGAGCAGATTGGCAAAGACCGTGTGCGTATGTTCGGTGTAAAAGGCAACCCAGCCACCGATACTTACAAAGTTTCTATGGCTTACCTCGATGGTTATACAGCAATTGGTACGCTCACGTATGCTTATCCCGATGCACTTGAGAAAGCACAAAAAGCCGACGAAATCCTTCGCACACGTCTCAGCGATTTAGGTTTAAAGTTTGATGAGATTAGGACAGAATATTTAGGATTGAACTCCTGCCACGGAACGATTGCTGAGATGCCGAATGTTATTAACGAAGTTGTGCTTCGCATCGGAGTAAGAAGTCATAGTCATTCAGCTGTGGAAAGGTTTGGCAAAGGGCTTGCACCATTAATACTAACAGGACCACCCGGTGTTACAGGTTTTGCCGGCGGCAGACCAAAACCTGATGAGGTAATAGCATACTGGCCCGCGCTGATTGCAAAGAGTGAGATAAAGCCGGTAGTTACAATGAAGAAGATATGAGTTAATATGCAAACAATTTTAGGTGCAAACGGAACAATAGGTTCTGTATTAGCAAAAGAATTAACGGCTTACACCAATCAAATAAGATTAGTAAGTCGCAATCCAAAAAAAGTAAATGAAACAGATGAATTATTCCCAGCCGATTTATCAGATGCAAGTCAGGTAGAAAAAGCTATTGAAGGTTCGGAGGTTGTCTATCTATTAGTTGGATTTGATTACAAAATAAAAGTTTGGCAAGATAAATGGCCCAAACTCATGCGTGCAGCAATAGATGCTTGTATTAAGCACAAAGCAAAATTAGTATTTTTTGATAATGTTTACATGTATGATACAAATGCTATCCCGCACATGACTGAAAGTTCAGTCATAAACCCACCAAGTAAAAAAGGTGCGGTTAGAAAAGAGATTGCCGACATGCTTTTAAATGATGTAAAATCCGGAAAAATAACTGCACTAATTGCTCGTTCTGCTGATTTTTATGGACCTAATAATGATAAAAGTTTTTTAATTGAAGTGGTTTACAAAAACATGAAAAAAGGGAAGAAACCCAATTGGTTCATTGATGAAAATAAAAAACATTCCTTTACTTATACACCCGATGCAGCCAAGGCTACTGCACTATTGGGAAACACTGTTGACGCATACAACCAAGTGTGGCATTTGCCCACCGATAAAAATACCTTAACAGGTAAAGAAATGATAGCGTTGTTTGCCAAGGAATTGAATGTAGAAACCAAGGTTTCTATATTACCGATGTGGTTGTTAAAAATACTCGGTTTATTCATTCCAATAATGAAAGAGATGCCTGAAATGATGTATCAATACGATAGGGATTATTATTTTGATTCGAGTAAATTCGATAAACGATTTAACTTTAAAACTACAACCTATCAAGAGGGTGTAAAACTGACAATTCAGCAAACAAAAAAATAATGATGAAACAATTTGACTTCGTAATTTCAAAGCGTTATATTTTAATCGGAATTTGAATAAAAATAATTTAAGGAAGAAATATCAATAGCTTTATACCATCTCTCTAAATAACTATTGTTCAATTAACTAAATGAGGTGCGTTATGTTTACTAAAATATTTTTCTCTGTTTTCCGATTCTCCTTAATTATTTTACTCACGGTTTCCTTCCTTAATTCCTACTCACATTCGCAAACGACAAATATTCTAAAAGTAAATGTTGCTATGATTGCCGAAAGCGATTCACCATCCGATTTGGATAGAGCAGTAATTAACAGTTTTAAACAGGCGTTAAATGAAAGAGGAATGCTTGTTGTTGAGAATTCTGATTTCAATACTGAGATTCTTGTCGATGCAAAAATGTTTAACGAGAAAATAATCATATCAGTTACTACATTTGGGGTAATACCCCCCGAAGTCGTTTCTTTGGGTGGAAAAGCTGAAATATTCTATGCTACCATAAAAGAAAAACAAAAAGAGCAACTGACTGAAGAAGGTAAATCAATCAGGGAATATGTGAGCACAGAATACATGAGGCAGTTCAGGATTATCAACGATAATTATTTAGACGTAATTGATAAAAGCGAACTTGAAAAGTATTGCAGAAAGATAGTTTCATTTTTGTTGTAAATGTCGTAATATTCAAGAAGACAGCGAAGCCAGGATACTGTGCTACATGGATATTGCGGTTGTAGCAAAAAAAATATTTTACGAAGAACCACAAAGGGTCTTCGAGTAACTTCGTGTATTCTCAGTGATCTTCGTGTAATAAAAATAATGGAATAAGTGAAGCAATAATGAAAAATAAAATTGACATAGACAACTGGGTGCGAAAAGAACACTACAAGTTTTTTAAGACTTACGATGAACCCTTCTGGGGGATAACCACAAATGTCGATTGCACAAATGCTTACAGAAAATCGAAAGAACTCAACATCCCGTTTTTTATTTATTATTTGTATCTATCTTTAAAGTCTGTCAATCAAATTGAGGAATTTAAATACAGGATTGAGGGAGAGGATGTATATTGTTACGATGTTATTCATGCAGCGGCGACTGTTTTAAGAGAAAACGGAACGTTCGGTTTTTCTTTTATCAAATATAATGATAACCTTCCGCCATTTACAGAAAATGCAAAGCAGGAAATCGAAAGAGTTAAAAACGATAACCGGTTGATGCCAGCATATTCAGGTGAGAATGTCATACATTACACTACTGTTCCTTGGATAAGTTTTAGCGGAGTGTCTCACCCCCGTCGTTTTTCGCTGAAAGATTCTGTTCCCAAAATTGCTTTCGGGAAAATTATTGAAGAGAACAGCAGAAAATTATTACCCATAGCTATTCACGCCCACCACGCTCTGGTTGATGGTTTGCATGTCGGGAAATATTTAGAATTATTTCAAAAATTGTTGGATGAATAGGCAATTTGTTTTTCTAATTGATAATCGTTAACGTAAATTAAAAACATAAGGAGAAAAAATCATGAGCAAAGGTCTAGTCACTAAGAAGTCAAGCAAAAAAGAACCGGCAAAATCTATGAAAGAAAAAAAAGCCGCGAAGAGAGATAAGAAGGAAGAAATAAAAAAGACCGGGTACCAAAAGTCCTAACACGACTTGCCCGATAGTGTGCCGTCTTTGATAATTTTAAAAAATCATAGGAGAATTTTAACAATGATTATAAATATTTATGTTTTAATCATCTCGATTATATTCTTTCAATCTCCATTATACACACAGACATCAGCAGATAATGCTATCGCCACATTCTCAATAGTTGCGCGGGATTCTGCAACCGGAGAATTAGGTGTCGCAGTCGCGTCCCGATTTTTTGCTGTCGGAGCGGTTGTGCCTTGGGCAAAATCCGGTGTTGGTGCTGTAGCAACACAATCATTTGCAAATACAACTTTCGGTTGGCGTGGCTTGGAGCTTTTAGAGAAGGGAGCCACACCCGATGAGGTTGTCGGAATTTTAATAAGGAAGGACGACGACCCGAAGCGGCGACAGTTCGGTATCGTAGCTGCCGATGGGAAATCGGCAAGTTATACAGGAACGGACTGTCTTCCTTGGGCGGGTGGCAGAAACGGTAAAGATTATGCAATTCAAGGGAATATTTTAACCGGCGAAAATGTTGTTACTGCAATGGAAGAAACCTTTTTAAAATTGAAAGGCACTTTAGCAGAACGGATGTACGCGGCGCTATTAGCTGGCGAGAATCACGGTGGCGACTCCAGAGGAAAACAATCTGCCGCATTATTGGTCGTAAAAGAAAAAGCCGGCTATGGTGGTTATAATGATCGGGCAATAGATATCCGTGTTGACGACCATACCGAGCCATTCGTGGAGTTGGGACGTTTACTGAACTTTGCACAAATGAATTATTCCTGGAATGAAGCTTGGACACTTTTTACACAAAAGAAATTTATAGAAGCCCTGCCATTTATGGAACACGCAGGAAAAATAGCTCCAGAGAATCCTGAAGTTTTATATGACCTTGCTGTTATCAGGTTGGCTGCCGGTAAAATAGACGATGCGTTGAAGGTCCTTGAGGAAGCACTCACATTGAATCCAAAACTCAAAAAGCAGGCGTCCGGTGATAACGACTTGAAGGGCTTGCATAAAAACCCGAAGTTCAATCGCTTGATAGAGGAGAATATTAAAAATTAAAACCCTATTTGCAAAAATAGCTTTTACAATTTTCTGAGTAAACGTAAAAACTAAATACACACAAAATAATCAGGATTATTTAAATATTGTCTGAACAGTCAAACAAATCAATTGCTAACTCTTTAGAAACAAACGAACGTCTTCTTCCTTATATGCCGTTCCTGCTTCAGGATCTCTGGGTTATGGGAAGCTCGGGTGAGCAGATAATTATATTAATCGGGGAACTTAAATTACATTCAGATAAAACTAAAGTACTCGACTTGGGCTGCGGCAAGGGAGCTGTATCTATTCAGATAGCCGCAAAATACGGATTTAAAGTGGTTGGCATAGATGCAATGAAACAATTTCTTGAAGAGGCGAATAAAAAAGCACATCAGTATAACGTATCTCATTTATGCGAATTCATCGAGCAGGATATTTTTGACTATGTATCAGTTGAACACGATTATGACATTGTTATACTTGCTGCTGTGGGAGGGGTATTCGGATCGCTTCAAAATACCGTTGCTCAATTGCGGACTCAGGTTAGGTCCGGCGGATATATGATTATCGATGATGGATATTTAAGAGATGGTAAAAGTATTTCACGAAAAGGTTACGGACATTACAGAAATCATGAAGAGACAATCCGCGAGCTGACTTTTTATGATGATAAATTACTCGGGGAAATCAATACAAACGAATTGAGCAGTCAGATAAATTATGAATATCACCATCTGATTGAAAAGAGGGGGAAGGAATTAATTGCACTGTACCCTGAGTTGGAAAATGAAGTTAAATCATATATAGATTTGCAAGCTGAGGAATGCGATGTTTTGAAAAATCAAATAGAAGGAGCCCTCTGGCTTTTAAAAACAAAATGAGTATATAAAAGGAACCTCACATTGAAGATAAAATTAAATAACGTATTTGTAAATGGTCAGGACAAAGCACTCAAGTTTATACTGAGGTTTTGGGCTTTGTTAAAAAACCGAGATACCTATTGGAAAATTCAAATGGTTGACAGTCGTTTCACACGAAGAACCGGACGGTACTGAATTACTCCTTGAGCCGAACGAAAATCCCGCTGCCAAAACATTCCAGGAATCTCTTTTCAAACAAGGTATACCTTTGGGCACTGCAACCGTTGCCATATTCGATTATACTTGCGGCAACCTCATACAGATAGCGCAGATGTAAGTAAGTCTTTATTCGCCGAATCTATAATCATCATGTCAAAGTGGATTGTCCCACATGAACAATTGTTACGTAATGAAGTATAAAGCGATAAAAAACATAATGCTGTTCTTAGTTTTATCAGTTTCTTTGATATCCCAAAACGAAGAAAATAAATATTCAGCCGTCCCCTTCCCGAGTCTATTTTATAATATCGACAAACATTTAGCGGGCTCAATTACTCATGATCATGGAATGAATCGTATTTTCGGAGCTGTGGGGAGTTACGGAAGGGGGTACTCTTGCAATTCTTACTCTTAAATAAATCTACTTTATGAAATCTGCGAATAATGTCAAAGCATCATACGCCAAATGGTCGCAAACTTACGACCATGTTGAAAATCCTACAAGAGATTTGGACAAGAAAGTAATTCGGAAGATATTAGTCAATCTTAAAGGCAAGGATGTAATAGAAGCCGGATGCGGAACGGGAAAAAACACAATCTGGCTTATGAAAACTGCAAAAAGTGTTATATCATTCGATTTATCAAAGGAGATGCTTAATATAGCACGCCAAAAAATTACAGGTGTGAATGTAAAATTTGTTCGGCATGATATAACCAAAAAATGGTTCTTTCCGAATGATTGCTGCGATGTTGTAACAATAAATTTGGTATTGGAACATATCGAAAAAATTAATTTTGTTTTCAAAGAAGCATACAGAGTTTTGAGAAAAAATGAAAAACTATTTGTTTGTGAACTTCATCCCGATAAACAGAAAAAAGGGACAAAGGCGAGGTTTACTGAACTTGATGGTAACACATTAGTAGAAATCGATTCCTACTACCATTCAAAAACAGATTACATAAAAGCCGGTGTGATTGCCGGATTTAAAAAAATCATTCTCAAAGACTGGTTCGATGAAAAAGAGAGTAACCAGGTTCCAAGACTATTATCGATGTTGCTGAAAAAGTGAGGGTATAAGGTTTACCGGTATATCTATTTTATTTTTTAGGGAGTATAAATTTAGTTCTTAGTTCTTAGTTTTTAGTTACAGTTCTTCGGTTTATAGTCGATAGTAAATGTTGCTTATAAATGATGTTAAGCATACCAAAACAAATGATAATAAAAAATTAACTATCACCAGCAACTAATAACTCAAAACTAATAACTATCTTTTTCCCATTTTGTTTTTAACGCTATAATTCTTAATTTTAGATGTAAACTAAGCGTAAAAGGAACATTATGAATCATGAGGAAAGAATCGTTTGCGACCCAAATGTAATGTTGGGTAAACCGATCATTAAAAACACACGAATTACAGTTGAAGTAATATTACGAAAACTTTCATCAGGGTATACAATGGATGAAATTACTTCGATGTATCAGAATATTACTAAAGACGATATTTTAGCGACAATCGATTATGCCGCTTCTGTGATTGCCAGTGAAGAGATGATAGAGAGTCATTGATTATTACTGATGAAAATATTGATTTTAATTTGATTGTTGTGCCCGTGAGGCAGGTTTTGAAATTCTCTCGATTGCTGAAAGACACCCGGGCAAAGACGATAAAGATATACTCGAATTAGTAAAAACATTAAACGGTATCTTAATACAGAAGATAAAGACTTTGGTGAATGGGTTTTTGCGCATAAAATTCCAAATGTTGACATAATTTTCCTACAGTATGAAAAAGAAGATTTTATCAAGGTTGTGGAAAATGTAAAAAATGTGTTACCAAAATTTATGACAGAAACACGGCACAAATTTGTAGTGATTACAAAAAGTAAAATCCGAATTAGAGAATTTTAAATTTATAGATGAAGTACAAAAAGCAGGAAATAATTAAAAAGTTAACAAATTTATTCTCGCACAAACAGGAAATTATCTTGGCATATCTTTTCGGGTCAATCGCAGAAGGTAAAACACATAAATTTAGCGATGTAGATGTGGCTGTTTATTACAAAAAGGAACCGCCCTTAAAACATCATCTTGAATTATTAAATGATGTGTGTGGCACATTAGAGACTGATGAAGTAGATGTAGTAAATATGAATACAGCGTCTCCAATAATTATCCATGATATTTTATCATTTGGTAAGCTGCTAATCTGTCGTGATGATAATTTTTACGTTAACTTACGTATAAAAACTCTGAGAGAGTATGATGATATGATGCACATCCTGAAAATCCAAGGAAAATATATTTTTAATGAAGCAGCGCATGGTTAAGCCGGAATACATAATTACAGCTATTAAAACAATCGAACAAAACTACATCGAGCTCTACCAATACAAAAATGTAAAGTCGAACAAGATTGCTGCCGATAAATCATTACAATGGACGATAGAGAGAGGCTTGCAAGTAACGATTCAGGCAATTTTGGATGTTGGTTCGCACATTCTTTCAGACTATAAAGAAAATGGATGGAAAGCATATAAAGAGATACCACAAAAACTTTATGACCAGGGAATAATTACAAAATCGTTAGCCAAGCAAATCAAATTAATGGCTGGATTAAGAAATGTTTTAGTACACGAATATCTTCAAGTCGATACTAAAATATTAGAAGAAATACTGCGATTCCATCTGGAAGATTTTAAGAAGTTTGTTTTACAATTAAGAAAATGGTATAAAATATAAATAATGCTTATCACTTTATCACAAATATGCCACAGCCGTTCCGGCGACAAAGGCGATACTGCCAATATCGGGCTTATTGCACGGAAACCCGAGTATTATGATATAATTCAGAAATACGTTACTGCTGAAAAAGTGAAAGAACATTTTAAAGGAATTTGTTTAGGCAGGGTCGAACGTTTCGACCTCCCAAATTTAGGGGCGATTAATTTCTTGCTTTACGAGTCGCTCGGCGGCGGCGGAACTGTGTCGCTGAAAAATGATGCACAGGGTAAAACATTAAGCTCAGCTTTGCTAAGAATGAAAATTGAAATAAAAGAAAAAATTGAATTATGAATATTGTTATTGATACATCAGCGATTATAGCTGTGATAGCAAATGAACCTGAAAAACAAAAATTAATCGATCTGACGCGAGGTGCTCATCTTTTTGCACCTGAATCCATAAAATGGGAAGTTGGCAACGCCTTTTCTTTAATGTTAAAGCGGAAACGGGTTACACTTGAGCAAGCTATGAGAGCATTAAATATATTTGAGAGTATCTCTCTTATGTGGATAGAGATCGACCTCAATCAAGCTTTAAAAATTGCCTATAAGCTTGGAATTTATGCATATGATGCTTATGTTATCTGTGGTGCTTTATCGAACGCTTATCCTTTGCTATCATTAGATAAAGGATTGCTTCGGAATGCCCAGAAATTAAATGTAAAAATTGTTGAGGTAAAATAATGAATACGTATAGTGTTACAAAAGCTAAGAAAAATCTAGAACGATTATTGGAACAATCAAAGAAAAAAGGTATAGTGAAAATAAAACGTGAAGATGGTCGGATATTTGTCCTGAAACCAGAAAATAATAATTCATCTCCACTAGAAGTTGATGGGATAGATTTAAAAATTGATACTGATGAAATTATCAAGATTATTAGAGAAAGTAGAAAGCGGTAAAAAGTTTTATGTTTGAAAATCAAAAAGAAAAAATAAAACAATTATCAGAACGCCTCACGAACCTCAGGGGGTATCTTTGACCTCGATACAAAAGAAAAAGAAGTTTCTGAGTTAGAAAATAAAAGCCACTCGCCGGATTTCTGGAACGACAACATCGCCGCGCAAAAAGTAATGCAGCAAATTAGCACACAAAAGGAGTGGATTGAATCCTGGCGGAACATCGTACACAAACTCTCCGATTTAAAAACTTTGGTCGAACTTGCCGAAGAATCGGCTGAAGAATCGTATGAAAAAGAAATCGATTCTGAAATCTATCTTGTCGAAAACCTAACCTCTGAATTGGAGTTTCGCAATATGCTCAGCGGTGAGGATGATAATAAAACCGCCATTCTCACTATACACTCCGGCGCCGGTGGTACCGAAGCTCAGGATTGGGCTGAGATGCTTCTGCGAATGTATCTACGCTGGAGTGAAAAGCGAGGTTATAAAACTTTTCTTTTAGATGAACTTGAAGGTGATGGCGCCGGAATTAAAAGCGCTACCATAGAAGTTCAAGGTTCATTTGCTTACGGGCATCTCAAAGCCGAAAGCGGAGTACATCGATTAGTGCGTATCTCTCCGTTCGATTCTAATGCACGCCGGCATACTTCCTTCGCTTCGGTATTTGTGTATCCCGAAATTGAAGATGACGTTGAGATCGAGATCAACCCCGCCGACCTTGAGTTCGACACTTACCGGGCTGGTGGAAAAGGTGGACAGAATGTTAACAAAGTTGAAACAGCCGTCAGGATACGTCATCTTCCAAGCGGCGTCGTGGTTGCGTGTCAGCAGGAGCGCTCTCAGTTCCAAAACAAAGAACGCGCGATGAAGATGTTAAAGTCCCGACTTTACCAGTTAAGGAAAGAAGAAGAAGAGGCGCGCCTTAGCGTAATTGAAAGCACAAAGAAAAAAATCGAGTGGGGCAGTCAGATTCGTTCTTATGTTTTTCATCCTTACAATATGGTAAAAGATCATCGCACAGATGTAGAAACAAGTAACGTTCAATCTGTAATGGACGGCGACATTGATGAGTTTATCAAGGGTTATTTGATGGAGTTCGGAAGAAAAGCTATTTAAAAAATATATATTTAATTTGTAAAACAAACTTGGTAATAAGTATGGCAGATTCATTCTCAGCATTAATCATATCAACAATAACAATTGGAATAGTTCACGCATTCGCCCCCGACCACTGGCTTCCTTTCGTAATGATTGGCAAAGCACAAAAATGGACTAAATCGCGTCTCTCGTTAGTCGCTTTTATAGCGGGGCTCGGGCATGTTGGTTCTTCAATAATTTTAGGTGCAATCGGAATTTTAGCTGGAGTTGCTTCGATTCATCTTGAAGGTGTCGAATCAACACGCGGTGAAATCGGTGTTTATTTACTCATCGGTTTCGGTGTCGCTTATGCTTTATGGGGTTTGAAACATGCAAGGCATCACCATTCACACATGCCCGATTTATCAAAAAAGAAAGTTGTAACTGTTTGGACTTTATTTGCAGTATTCGTTCTCGGTCCTTGCGAGCCTCTAATCCCGCTTATGTTTTTAGCAACTGCTTACGGTTGGGCGGGCATCGCAACAGTAGCCGGAGTTTTTGGAGCAGTTACACTCATAATGATGGTCGGACAAAGTCTGTTAGGTTATGCGGGTTTTCAGTTAATCAAACGTAGCTTTGCCGAAAAGTTTTCACACGCAATGGCAGGCGGGACAATTGCACTAACCGGCTTGTTCTTATATTTTATATAAATATTTTTTAATTTTTAATTTTGCATTTTTAATCGTCTTAATGTCTTATAAATGGTTCATAGCTAAACGATACATCGCATCAAGCCGCAAATCGAGGTTCATCTCGTTTATCACCGGCTTCTCGATTGTCGGTGTTACGTTGGGAACTGCGGCTCTCATCATCACACTTTCGATATTGGGAGGTTTCGAAAAAGAAATTAAAGAAAAAGTTTTCGGATTTATGTCGCATATCCAAGTGGTAGGATTTGAAGGTCAGCCTCTCTTCAATTATCAGAAATCAATTGCTTTAGTGAAAGAGAAAGTTCCTGACGTACAAAGCATCTCGCCCTTCGTTGCAAAAGAAGCAATGATTCGCGCAGGTGATAATGTTGATGGAATTTTTTTGAAGGGTATCGAAGTAGAAACCGACCCAACGAATATTCAATCGTACATCAAAGAAGGGAAATATCTCTCGAACAATAAATCTGACAAATCAGAAATTGTTATCGGAAAAAAGCTTGCCCGTAAGTTGGATGTTGGTGTTGGCGATAAAGTAATTGTGTTCGGTTTACCATCGGGACAAGTCAGCTATCAACCGCGAGCCTCTGTTTTTTTTGTAGCTGGGATTTTCGAATCGGGGATGGCTGAGTACGACGACTTGTATGCGTTCACACATCTTACCGATGCTCAGCGACTCTTCGGACTCGCCGAAAGTATTCTCGGCTTTGATGTCGTTGTGGATAGTATTCCTAAAGCGACAACAATAGCAAATCAGATTCGGGAAGTTTTAGAGTATCCGCATAACGTTCTTCCTGCCGCTCAGCTTTATCGTAACCTTTTTGCCTGGATTGAATTGCAAAAAAAACCGGCCCCCATACTGTTAGGATTGATTGTAATAGTAGCAATCGTGAACATCATCGGCACTCTGTTGATGATGGTTTTAGAACGAACACAAGATATCGGAATACTGAAGTCGTTGGGTTCAAGTGCCTCTGATATTCAAAAAATATTTTTAATTCAGGGTATGTTTATTGCCGGCATTGGCGTTGCGGTAGGTAATCTATTAGCTTTTGCTTTATGTTATTTACAACTTGAATTCAAATTTTTCTCTCTTCCGTCCGATATTTATTTTATGAGCACTGTTCCAATTTTATTGAAATGGGATCATTTTGTAATAGTAAGTGCGATAGTATTATTGCTTTGCTTTGTTTCATCATTACTGCCCTCAAAAGCTGCTGCAAAGTTAGATGCCGTAACAACTCTGAGGTTTCGTTGATGCGGTTCGAAAATTTTATAGCACGAAGATATCTCGCTTCGAAACGAAAAATTCAATTCATTACAATCATCAGTTTTATTTCAATAATCGGAATTACTGTGGGAGTTGCAGCTTTACTGATTGTGATGTCGGTTTTCAACGGCTTTACCGGAATTGTTACATCAATTTTAATCGGCTTCGATCCTCACATCCGAATTGAACAAAGCAGCGGTCTTGATTTGCAGAATTACAACCGTGTGTCGGATGTTTTAAAAAACGAAAAACTTGTTTCGGGATATTCACCATTTATTTCCGGGAAAGCTATGATTATTTCAAAAGCTTTTAATAAAGTTGTATATATCAGAGGAGTAGATGAGGGAAAGATTGCCGCTGTTTCGGGTGTAAAAGATAAAATTGTTTTAGGTGATTTTAATTTGAGAGATGAGAAAGAATACAGTTCAATTATTTTAGGTTTGACACTTTCAGATAGATTGGGAGCAGTTGTAGGCGACTATGTGGATATTGTGAGCCCGTATGCTTTCTCCGCAGCGTTAACACCTTTCGGCACACCCGCTGTAAAAAAATTCAAAGTTACTGGTATTTACGAATCGAATAATAAGGAGTACGATTCGCAATTTGCGTATATTTCAATTGAATCGGCACAAAACTTATTCGAGATGAGTGGACGGTATTCTGGTGTGGAAGCCCGGCTGATAGATCTTGATAAATCGGAATCTTTCAAATCAAATCTTCTAAAAAAACTACCATCGGGTGTCGAAATATCATCTTGGTACGATTTGCATTCCGATTTATATTCGATGATGAAAATCGAAAGATATATTGCTTACATCCTGTTAAGTTTGATAATCCTTGTAGCTAGTTTTAATTTGTTGGGTTCGTTGTATATGACTGTGATAGAAAAGCGGCGAGACATCGGAGTGTTGCAATCGATGGGTGCATCGCAAAAAAGCATAATAAGAATTTTTATGTATGAAGGAATACTGATCGGGCTGATCGGAAATGCGTTGGGAATTATTTTAGGATTGGTTTTGATATTCTTACAACAACAATATCATTTATTCCCACTCGACCAGACAGTTTATATTATTCCGGCAATTCCGGTCGAGGTGCACCTATTCGATTTTGTTACAGTAACAGCCGCCTGTATGATACTGACTCTTCTTGCATCATATTTCCCAGCGCGGCGGGCATCAAAAATAATTCCGATAGAATCAATAAGATGGGAGTAATATGGAAAAACAATTAATTATTCGCTGTTCAAACATTCAAAAGAAATTTGTTACCGACAAAAAGTCAAATAGCTTTCTTCAAGTTCTTAGAGGAATTGATTTAGAAATTTATGAGGGTGAAATTGTATCGATTGTCGGTTCATCGGGTGCCGGTAAAAGTACACTTTTACACATACTCGGTGGCTTAGATAAACCGACCGAAGGAGAAGTTTATTGGGGAGAGAAGAATATTTCTGAACTCAACGATGAAACTTTAGCGAAACTTCGAACTAAAGAAGTAGGTTTTGTTTTTCAATTTCATCATCTGTTGCCTGAGTTTACTGCGCTTGAAAATGTAGCGATGCCGCAAATGATTCTCGGGAAAACTTTGACGGCTGCCCAAAATAGCGCCAAGTCGGTTTTACCACTTGTTGGTTTAGCCGAGCGCTCAAACCATAAGCCGAGCGAATTATCCGGTGGCGAACAACAGCGTATAGCAATCGCGCGGGCAATCGTCAATAAACCAAAAGTTGTTTTAGCTGATGAACCGACGGGTAATTTAGATTCTGCTACTTCGGAGGAGTTATTCTCGCTTATTCAGAGTTTAAATAAGGAGAACAAGCAAACATTCATAATAGCCACTCATAACGAAAATTTAGCTCATCGTTCGCATCGTGTTTTGCGAATTGAGGATGGAAAGCTTTTTCAACTATAATTGGTTTTTAAAATATTTTTTTTTAGATTAACACAGAAAAATTAAGGAAATAAAATGGCAAAAGTAGTAAAATCGAAAGTTCACAAAAAAACCGAAATTATTTTTCCATTAGAGAAGATAAATTATATCATCTTAGGAATCGGACTTCTTGTTATTATAATCGGATATATAGCTTTATCCGTCCCAACTGTGGAAGGATTCAGCCCGTTAGTCTTGGCTCCGATTTTACTTATCTTGGGGTACTGTGTAATTATTCCATTAGGAATTTTATACAAGAGGAAGGAAAAACCGCCCAAAACGCTTGTTCACGGGACGGCGAAGGGTTAATATTCAGCTTTTTTGATTTAAACCGATAAAAGTGTTGATTTTGCTGTAGATAAAATTGTTGATTATCTCTCAAGATTTTTGAATGAAATCGGCTGTTAGCGAGCAGAGCTTTTTAAGCTACAGAAAAAACCCTTGTAATTTATATAAATATTCCTTATATTTTCACGCCCCCGACTTATCGGGGTGAATGAGCCTGTAGCTCAGGGGTAGAGCATCTGCCTTTTAAGCAGAGGGCCGGTGGTTCGAGCCCACCCAGGCTCACAAATTCAAGTCAAACGTGAAAAATTATAAAGTCAAAATGCTGAAAACAAATTTATTTTGGCTTTTTAATTTTGATTTTTGAAATTGTTTAGCGCGAGTGGTGGAACTGGCAGACACACCATCTTGAGGGGGTGGCGCCCGAGAGGGCATGCGAGTTCAAGTCTCGCCTCGCGCACTGAAATCAAAACTTGACTTTATCCAAACTTAAATTTATCTTATTAGTGAATTTAAATTAAGGGCGGTTCCAAAAATTGACTTATTGAATACTTTTTTTTGTATATTTAAGA